>JAAZGH010000235.1 GCA_012511325.1 Clostridiales bacterium
GCGGTCCAGTTGTTCTTTTGGGCCAGCTCGATTGCCTCCAGGGTTTCGGTCAGAGTGCCGATCTGGTTGAGTTTGATCAGGATGGAGTTGGCGGAATCAGAGACAATGCCGCGCTCCAGGCGCTCCGTATTCGTGACGAAGAGATCGTCGCCGACCAGCTGCATTCTGGAACCGAGTTTCGCGGTCAGAAGTTGCCAGCCCTCCCAGTCTTCCTCGGCCAGGCCGTCCTCCAGGGAGATGATCGGGTATTTGTCAGCCAGCTCCGACCAGTAGTCAACCATTTCGGCACTGGTCTTGAATTCACCGGTTTTCCAAAATAAATAGCCGTCCTTGCCTATGGCCCTGGCTTCTTCGTAGAGCTCGGTGGCGGCTGGATCCATAGCGATAAAGAAATCGATACCCGGCTGATAACCGGCTTCTTCTATAGCCTTGACCAGATATTTGAGAGCGTCTTCGTCAGAATCGAGATTGGGCGCGAAGCCGCCTTCGTCGCCGACGGCTGTGCTGTAACCGTCCGCTTTCAGCAGTGACTTCAGGGTGTGGAAGACTTCGATACACCAGCGCAAACCTTCGCGGAAAGATTCCGCTCCGGTCGGCATGATCATGAATTCCTGCAGATTGACATTATTGTCGGCATGCTTGCCGCCATTGATGACATTCATCATCGGTACAGGCAGGACATGGGCTCTAAGGCCTCCCAGATATTGCCACAGCGGCATGTCCAGCGAGGCGGCCGCGCATTTGGCGCAGGCGAGAGAGACGGCTAGGACGGCATTGGCGCCCAGCTTAGCTTTGTTCTCTGTGCCATCCAAATCTCTGAGCAGCAGGTCAATTTGTTCCTGATCATAGATATTGTAGCCGAGCAGGTGCGGGGCAACGATATCTTCGATATTCTCGACAGCTTTACGGACACCCTTGCCCAGGTAGCGGGATTTGTCTCCGTCTCTGAGCTCAACGGCCTCAAAAGCGCCGGTTGAAGCTCCGGATGGTACGGCGGCTCTGCCCATTGAGCCATCATCGGTATAGACTTCGGCTTCTACGGTGGGATTGCCTCTCGAATCAATGATTTCACGTGCCTTGATATTGAAGATAATCAGTTCTTCCATAAGATTGCTCCTTTCCTGCGGAGTATTTTCTTCCATTCTATCAAAATTCGGGTAAAGTTCGAGTAAATAAAGAAAGATACTATATAATATTTTCGTCCGGACCGTATGTGCAAGCGAAACGAGCAGGCCAGCGCAACATTCCGTGGCTATGAAGTTACACAAGCTGGTTGGGAGTTACCGGTTCGGTGCTGCAAAACCAAGGGAGGGAGCAGATGAGACAAAATTTACAGCTTCTTTTAGATCGCAGTCTGGAACAGGCGCGTCCGCAGCTGGCCCAAGGGAAAGTGGCCGACTATATACCTGAACTCTCCAAGGTCGATCCGACTTTGCTCGGCGTATCTGTCTTGGAACTGGGCGGCCAGGAGCACTTTGCCGGCGATGCGGACGTCTATTTCACACAGCAGAGCATTGAGAAAGTTTTTGCCTTGATGTTTGCCCTGGAAC
>JAAZGH010000236.1 GCA_012511325.1 Clostridiales bacterium
ACTGTAGACATTTCAAATAGTTCATTTACCAACTGCTGGAGGCGAATACTTTCCTGCCGGACAATTTTTAAGTAATGCTCCGTCTGATCTACAGGCACAGTTCCATCGAGCATGCCCTCTACAAAACCTCTGATTGACGTAATCGGCGATCTGAGATCATGTGAAATACTACTCATGAAATCCATGCGCTCTTTTTCCTGTGTTTCAAATTTTTCGATTAAAGTATTGAAGGTACGGATCAGCAAAATTAAATCATCATCTTGGAATTCTTCACTGTCGGAAGATAAAAGATTGTTTTCAGGATTATCGTTTATAGCGGCCGATGGAACGGGCACTCTGGCAGACAGATCGCCCCTATAGACTCGTTCTGCCGTATCAGCCAGCAGTGAGATAGGTTTCGTGATTTCGCGGGACAGGAGCAAAATCACAATCAGGGCCAGAAAAAAGGCAATCAGAAAAGCAATTGGCACCAGATTATCCTGGAAAAATTCAATATGTGAATCCGCTGACAGAGCTCTCAGCAAAATAATCTCGCCGGCATAAGCACCCGTCAGTGAAATTAAAGGCGCGCTGGCTATCATCCAGCTGATATTTCTGGGCAACAGTTGGCCAAGCTCAGAATTGCGGGCTATCTGGCTATAGACAATTTGCGAACGATTTTGTGCCGCAAACGGCAGCCTGTAAAATTGTCTGTCATCCGTTGCTTCTTGCAATTTTGCATATGTAGTTGCGGGAATTCCGGTATTGTAGATCAGCTCGCCATTAGCATTAATCAACCAAACCAGGGAATCGGTTGACCTGCCGGTGAGGCTGATATAAGAAGGAATCTCCGAACTCTCAATGGCTGTTCGGGTTCTATTCATGCCTCGGGAAACCGTGATAGCAATTTCTTCGGCATTACGCCTTAGATAAGCCGTTTCCTGGCTGCGTCTGGCTGAGATAAACAAAGAAAAATATACTGTCGCCAGAATGATAAAAATGATCAGGATCGCAAAGGCGACTCTAAACAGAGTGCGAGCATAAATAGATTTCAAAAAGGACGGGCGTTTCATACTTAGTCTTCGACTTTAGAAGTCTCGAATTTATAACCTACACCCCAGACCGTTTTAATCCTCCAGTCAGGATGTGGCACACTGTCGACCTTTTCTCTTATGCGCTTGATATGCACATCCACAGTTCGTGTGCCGCCAAAAAAATCAAAACCCCAGATGTTCTCCAATAACTGCTCTCGTGTAAAAACCCGGTCAGGATGCCCGGCGAGGAAATATAAAAGCTCTAGTTCTTTAGGCGGGATGTCAATTTCCTGCTGCCCGATTGTGACAGTATATCGAGTGCGATCAACTATTAGCTCAGGCCAGGTAATGATATCTGGCTTATGCAGATCCTCATCGCCGGAAGACTTCGCTTTATCCGGGCCTGACTGGGTTCTCCTCAGTACAGCCTTAACCCTGGCCAGTAGTTCTTTCGGCTCAAATGGTTTTTCGATATAGTCATCTGCCCCTAGTTCCAGCCCTACCACCTTATCCAGAGTATCACCTCTGGCCGTAAGAATCAGGACCGGAACATCCGATTCTTTGCGCAAAGCGCGCAGGACATCAAATCCTCCCATACCCGGCAACATCAAATCCAGCACAATTACATCAGGCAATGACAGACGATAAATATCAAGTACATCATTGCCATTGTAGCAAATCTGCACCTTGAAGCCGTCCTTACTGAAATACAGGCGCAACAGTTCACTGATATTGGGATCATCATCTACAATTAAAACCGTTTTATCCATGATTACTCATTATCTTTTCTGTCGGTACTCTCTGTCAATGAGCTGATGGCATCGAAAAAAGAGCCAATGTCGACGAATTCCCGGTAGACCGAAGCAAAACGAATATATGCTACCTCATCAATATCACGCAGTTGCTGCAAAACCAATTCGCCCAACTCCCGCGTTGGAACTTCTCGCCTCAGGCTATTCTCTAATTGACGTTCAATCGTGTCAACAATTTTGGTAATTTGTTGCGTTGAGACCGGTCTCTTTTCACAGCTTTTTAAAATGCCGTTAATCAGCTTATTGCGTTCAAAGGGCTGACGAGAGCCATCTTTTTTGATTACCATCAATGACATATTCTCGACCCGCTCATAGGTTGTGAAGCGCTCCAGGCAGGACATACATTCTCTGCGCCTTCGGATAGCGATACCTTCATCCACAGGCCTTGAGTCAATAACTCTATCTTCATCGTAGCCACAATGCGGACATTTCATGTTCAGCACTCCGTTTCTAAAAAATGCCTGACAGATCCAGCAGATCTGTCCGGCAAAACTTCAAGTAGATATACCTTGTCAAAAAAGTAGCTTAGTCTTGGTCTTCGCTGTCCTGTAAAAACCAGGGCAGGACTCTGCCACCTTTGCTCGGCTGTTTCCTACCGGATCCCCTGGGAGCGCTTGGGGTTCTAGGCGCCTCATCCAGAATTTCCGGCTCTTCGCGCTGACTCCACATCGTGCTCTCCGAGACGCGCGAGATCAGATCTGCCATTGCGGCATCATTGGCTTGGCGGTTCGGGTTCTGACTGTACGCAACCGGCTCACGGCTTTCATCCTGAACAGGGCGTACCGTTCTTTCAGGCGCCACTCTTCTCGCTTCCTGTTTGCGCATCGGTCTTAAAAATTCCGGCAACTCCTCCTGTTGGCTGCGAGGTGTTTCGGGAGTGGCAGAACGACCGCTTGAAAACATAGGCTGAGCTGCTGCTATTGCCGTTTGTTGTGACCGCACTGCCTGTTTTTGCATGCCCTCCTGATCAAAGCGGCTGGCAATAATCGTGATAAGCAGATCATCTTGCATGTTCTCGTCAATCACTGCGCCAAAGATAATATCCGCATCAGGCGATACTGCTTCCCGAACCTGAGAAGCTGCTTCATTTATCTCTTTTATTTTCATATCGTGGCCGCCGGTAAAATTGATGATAATGCTATGAGCTCCATCAATTGTTGTATCAAGCAGCGGACTGTTCATGGCTTGTTTCACTGCTGTAGCGGCTCTGCTTTCACCTGAGCCACGGCCAATACCCATATGACAGACGCCGGCGTCAGTCATGACACGGCGCACATCAGCCAGGTCAAGGTTGATCATACCATTGACAGCCACTAGATCGGAGATGCTGGACACACCGTACTGGAGAACTCTGTCCGCCATGCTGAATGCATCATCAATGGAAGTATCATCACTGGCGATTTCAAGCAATTTATCATTGGGAACAATAATCAGAGAATCAACATACTGCTGCAAGTCGCGAACACCGCGCTCTGCATTTTGTCTTCTCTTGGCTCCTTCAAAGCGGAAAGGCATTGTCACAACACCAACTGTCAAAATCCCCATTTTACGGGCAATTGCTGCTACAACAGGTGAAGCTCCCGTTCCGGTACCACCTCCCA
>JAAZGH010000237.1 GCA_012511325.1 Clostridiales bacterium
GAGATGCGGTTCTGCGCTTTGTCTGGAATCTGCTGGAGGAGGAGAATCTGCGACTGCCACGGAGCCAGATCCAGTTGTTGTCCGGCAATATTTTTGTGAATTCCGATACTGATACTGAGGAACCGCCGCAACAGTAAGCGGCTCAACCATATATCAATCACCCCGATCTAAAGAAAGTGTAAATGGTAAAGATATGACGGACAATGTCCCCACTAATAAACTGAACCGAAAGCTCTGCGTCAACTTTGATTTGTCAAAGGAGAATCAACCTCCGTTCATTTCACAGTTCATCCAGCCGGGCAAGAAGATTTTCTTCATCGGCATCGGCGGCATCAGCATGTGCGGACTGGCCGAGTTCAGCCTCAGCCGCGGCGTGAATGTCGCCGGCTCTGATGCTATCGCGAACAATCGCACTAAATATCTGCGCAGGTTGGGCATCCCGATTGTCACAGGTCATAGCGCGGAAAACATCAGCGATTTTGAACCTGACTTGGTAGTCTATTCCAGGGCTGTCTTCGATGATAATCCGGAGCGGGCCGAAGCCAAAAACAGAGGCATCCCCTGTGTGGAACGAGCGGTCTTTCTCGGCGCTATCAACTGCTTGTTTGAGCGGGTAATCAATGTGGCCGGCACCAACGGCAAATCCTCAGTTGTAGCTATGTGCGCTCTGATTATGATTGCCTCTGATCTTGACCCGACCGTCCACCTCGGCGCGGAACTGCTTCAGTTTCAGACCACAATTCATGTGGGCAGGCCGGATCTCTTGCTGTCCGAAGCCTGTGAATTCCGCCGCGGCTTCCTGAACTACCGCTCCGATATCGCGGCTGTCGTCAATATCGTGCATGACCATATCGACTGTTATCCGACACCGGAGGATATGATCTCCGCCTTTGCCGACTTTGTGATCCTGCAGCCCGCAGACTGCATCCTGGTTTTGCCCACTTTCGATCCGAATATAGTCCCCATGCTGGAATGCGTGCAAAAAAAGCGCGACGGCGGCCTATCCACTTTGGAACTGATCTGGTTCGGCCATCAGGAGCAGCTGATTCCGGACGGACTGGCCGGGCTGGCTGCCCGCGAAGCTGCGCCGCTGAGGAGCTTGCCTGCCGGATCGGAGCCGGATTACAGCTGGCATGATGCCGACTTCAGCACCGGCTTCCCCTCTTTTACTATCCGCAAACACGGCCGGCATTATCGCCGGGTCCAGCTCGGGGTGCCGGGCGTATTTAATATTGAAAATGCCATGGCCGCTGTGGCTCTGGCTGATTTGAACGGCGCCGCGCCGGCCGCCGCTGAGAAGGCTCTGGCTGAATTTGGCGGCGCTGAAGGCCGTTTTACCTATACCGGCATGTTCAACGGCGCCAGAGTCTATGCCGACTATGCCCACCATCCTTCCGCCGTGCGCGTGACCATCGAGGCCGCCCGCCATATTCCGGCCAAAAAGCTCTGGGTCTGTTATCAGCCCCTGACACACAGCAGGGTGCGCGGGTTTTTTGATGATTTCGTCTCCGCTCTCAAAGACGAAAAACCGATCATGATGTCTGAGATATATGACGACCGCGAGCGCGACACCAGCATCAGCTCCAAGGATATCTGCGATGCCATCAATGACCTGGGAGGAGAAGCCCTTTACTTCCCTACCAACGAAGATTTGGAAGCTCATTTGCGAACCATAATCGAACCGGGCGATGTGCTCTTGATCATGGGCGTCGATCTGAGAAATACCGCTGACATCCTCACCGGCCGCACCGATCATATGAAAAAAGTCGAATAAAAGCTGCCGTCCGGCATCCTTGAGTACGACTCTAGACACTGAATTGATCCGATATATCCGAAAAATAGCTGCCGTCCGGCATCTCTCCGGACGGCAGCCTCTATTACAACATCTTTGGCTTTGACGAAGGCGGCTCCGGGTCGTCCGCCGCAACGGACTATGTTTCCGTTTCCGTTTCCGTTTCCGTTTCGGTTACCGTCTCGGCTTCGGCTACCGCTTCCGTATCCTTCTCCGCTTCCTTCTCAGCCTGCGGATCCTGTTCTACGCCGGACACCAGCTTGATCTTTTCCTCATCGCCGGACAGAGGCTGGTAATTGGCGGCATATTGGCGATAAAGCTCTTCGAACTCCTCGCTCTCGACTTTCTCCACCTCCAGCAACCTGTTTGCCAGTGCCTTAAGCATCTCATGATTCTCACGCAGAATAGCCAGAGTGCGCTCATAAGCCTCGTCGAGGATGCGCTTAACTTCTTCATCAATCACAGCGGACAGGCTCTCGCTATGCTGTTGCGTATGAGTATAGTCGCGCCCCAGGAAAACTTCCTGTTCCTTATCAACTACAAAATTGCCCAGGCGCTCGCTCATACCGTAATTGGTAACCATATTCCTGGCAATTTTATTGCATTGCTGCAGATCCTGACTGGCTCCGGTGCTGAGCTCGCCAAAAGTCAGTTCTTCCGCCGCTCTGCCGCCGAGGGCGATCATAATCTTGGTTATCAGCTGACTCTTGGTCTGGAAGTACATATCCTCTTCCGGCTTAAAGGCGGTATAACCGCCGGCGCCGCCGGCAGGAATGATCGAAACCCGCTCAACTCTCTCTCTGGTGGAGGCAACACGGATTACAATCGCATGTCCCGACTCATGGAAAGCGGTCAGCCTTCTTTCCTCATCGCTGATAATACGGCTCTTCTTTTCCGGTCCGATCGTGATTTTGAAGACAGCTTCGGTAATATCGCTGTTTTCGATCTCCTTGCCGCCCCTTCGCGCCGTCAGCAGTGCAGCTTCGTTGAGCAGATTAGCCAGATCGGCGCCGGTAAAGCCGGGAGTGATCTTGGCAATATTGCTCAGATCAACATCCGCCGCCAGCGGCTTATTGCGGGCATGAACCTGTAAGATGGCCTCGCGCCCGATCAGGTCTGGACTCATAACTACGACCCTGCGATCAAAACGACCCGGCCTTAGCAGAGCAGGATCGAGAATATCCGGCCGGTTGGTAGCGGCCATTACTATCACGCCCTCATTAGGGCCAAAGCCGTCCATTTCCACCAGCAATTGGTTCAAGGTCTGTTCACGCTCATCGTGACCGCCTCCGAGGCCGGCGCCGCGATGACGTCCCACAGCATCAATCTCATCGATAAAGATTATAGAGGGCGCCCGCTTCTTGGCATTGTCGAATAAATCCCGTACCCGCGAAGCGCCGACACCGACGAACATCTCCACAAAGTCGGAGCCGCTGATGGAGAAAAACGGCACACTGGCTTCACCGGCTACAGCTTTGGCCAACAAGGTCTTGCCGGTACCGGGAGCACCGACCAGCATAATGCCTCGCGGCATCTTAGCGCCCAAATCGGAATATTTCTTCGGGTTTTTGAGAAAATCGACTATCTCCTGCAGTTCTTCCTTCTCTTCCTCCGCGC
This sequence comes from Clostridiales bacterium, assembly GCA_012511325.1. Lineage (GTDB taxonomy): Bacteria > Bacillota > Clostridia > Saccharofermentanales > DTU023 > UBA1046. The sequence goes on from JAAZGH010000237.1 coordinate 3,410, forward strand.
CGGCCACATCGGCAAATGTGACTTTATTCTTGCTGGGATCATTGAGCTTGGCCCGGCTCTTGCCGAAGCTGATAGCACTCTTGCCATCGCCCTGGCGGGAATAATTGATATAGATAAAGACACCGATCGAAGCCAGCAGCATCACAATAATCAAAATATTGAGTATCGAGGAAATATCAGTCGGCCGATTATAGTCATAGGATTTGATCAAACCTTTGTCAGCAGATTCCGCCAGATATTTCTCATAGTCGCCGATTGACTCCAGTGGAATTTCTTTAGTAATGACCTCCTGCGGCTGTCCGTTGACACTCTTCATAACCATCTTCAAAGAACTGCCGTTGATCACCACAGATTCTACTTTCTCATTTTCGATCAGCGACCTGACCTCGGAGAGAGTATATCCCTTGCCGCCGGACATATTGGACATGAAATAGGTCATAGCGAAAATGACCAACATTAGGATCAGATAAAAAGAAAAACCGCCAAAACGCTTTTTGGGGCGCATGCTATTCATCCGCGACCACCTCCGCTGTATCAGCCACAGCTGTTTCAGACCTGTCATCGGCCGGAGCGGTTTCCGGATTCAGCACAGCGATCTCCGGCAGATTGCGATACTGTTCGTCCAGATCCAGTCCGTAACCAACAATAAACTCATCGGGGATCTGCATCCCTATATAGTCAACAAAAATTTCGACCTTGCGGCGCTCAGGTTTATCGAAAGCTGTACAGATGCGTATGCTGGCCGGATTCCTGGTCGCCAGCAGATCACGAAGATGTTTCAAGGTCAGGCCTGAATCGACAATATCTTCTACGATCAGGACATGCTTGCCGGAGATATCCGTGTCCAGATCTTTAACTATTTTGACCACACCCGTTGTATGTTGTCCGCTGTAACTGCTGACCGACATAAAATCCACCTCGCAGGGCAGATCAATCTCCCTGATCAGATCAGCCAAAAAGACAAAGGCTCCTTTGAGCACACAGATAAGTACCACCTTCTTGCCTTGATAATCCTCGGTAATTTCACGACCCAGGCGGGCACAGATCTCAGCAATTTCTTCCTTGCTGACCAAAATGCGCTTGATTCCCATTCCCATATTACACCGCTTTCACAAACTGAAAATACTAATACTGTCAATAATACTTAAATTACATAACACCAAAACATTATATCAGCAGGTAAGATTTTTTTATAGAGAGAAGCCAAAATTTCCTCAGCAGTTTATTGAGTCTATGCCGGCTGCCAAGACAGAAATGCAATTAGACAAGATAAAAGGCTATTGGAACCTGACCTGTGAATTGCTGTGACTAGTGCTACAAAACAGAATCAAAATCCGTATTCGATCTGCCATCAAAGCTACCATCAAAACTGAAGCGCAGTGTATTGGCATAGACCTCAGCCTTAATCCCTTTTTGCAGATCCAAAGTATTAAGCGCTGCCGTATCTGCCCAACAAAGCAGCCATAGCTGATCTTGCAGCTTTTTAGGCAGCGCCGTCTCTGATAATGTAGTGCTGTTGTCAAGATGTCTTCTCACAGCTTCATTGCGCCCCAGATTTAAGGCTCTGGCGCTAACGGCTTGAGGCGCTCGACGCAACACTTTGGTGCTAAGGGTACCATCAGGCAGCAATGCTCTTTGATAGAGCTCCGCAGCTGCCGTTTCCAGAGCAATTACTTCCTCGCGCAGATTTTGTGCCAAGCGCGCCAGCTGTGGTGTCAGATCGGAACCCACAATCTCCTGCCACAAAGGCAGCAGTTCATTGCGCAGCCTGTTGCGCCGATAATCCGGCTCCAGATTCGTCTGATCGACTGCCCAGGGAATCCCGGCTGCCCGGGCGGCCGCTTCGATCTCTGCTTTGCTCCGGTGCAAAAACGGTCGCAGCAGTCTGCCGCGCAAAATCGCCATACCGGTCAGGCCGGACAATCCGCTGCCCCGACCCAGATTGAGCAGTATGGTTTCAGCCTGATCCTGCTCATGATGAGCCAGCGCTACCAGATAATCTTGCTGAAACTCAAGCTGCGTTTGTGTCCCCAGATCCTGAAAGAAAGCAAAACGGGCGGCGCGACCAGCTTCTTCCACACCCTGCCCTCTGGCTTTAGCCAGTGAGGATACATCCGTCTGTCGGACATGGCAAATTACCTGTTGTGCCCGACAAAATTCCTCCACCACAGCTTGATCCCGATCTGCCGCCGAGCCGCGCAGACCATGATTCAAATGAGCGGCCGCAAGCTGAAAGGGGACTTGCTGCCGCAAATGAAGCAAATAAGCCAGCATGAGCATAGAATCCACACCGCCCGATACGCCGGCGATAATTGTTGTCTGTTCAGAAATAGGCAGTTGAGGAGCCGCTGTCAGAGCTGAAGCAAATCTTGTCTGTACTTGGGGCTGGCAGCTGTCAGTCAATTGCCGGCAGCCGGCAGTCCCCGCGGAGGGCAAGACGCCCGCTTGGCTCAGATCATTTGTGACTGCCTGGAAAAAACGGTAAGTTGCCCGGGGAACTGGCTGAATCACTGCGGCGGCTCCGGCAGCGGTATATCCGCAGTATCAAAAAAGCTTGTCAATGCCGGCTTCCAGGCCAGCTTGAGATTGCCTGTCGCTCCGTGGCGGTTCTTGGCTATGATCAGCTCAATCTCATAGACATCCGGTCTGGGTGCCTCAGTATTGGCATCCTTATCATGCAGGAACATGACCACATCGGCATCTTGCTCAATCGCGCCGGACTCACGGAGGTCAATCAGCATCGGACGGCGGCTCGTCCTCTTTTCACTCTCGCGGCTAAGCTGCGAAAGCGCCAGGATCGGAACCTCCAGCTCTTTGGCCATGATCTTCAGCATGCGCGAGATCTCAGCGATTTCCTGCTGGCGGTTTTCGGCCCGACTGGTCCTGCCCCCGGAAGACATCAGCTGCAGATAGTCAACAATCACGAAATCAAGGCGATCCCTGATCTGCAATTGCCGGCAGCGCGCTTGCATCTCTACAACATTGGTTGCCGACCTGTCATCAATATAGATCGGTTTATTATATAGCGCGATCAAAGCCTGGGAAATTTTGTCCCAGTCGGTATCCTTGACTTTGAGCTTCTCCATGCGATCAGCGGTAACCCCTGCCTGGCCGACCAGGATTCTCATTCCTACTTCTTCTTTGGACATCTCCAGACTGAAAATTCCCACATGGTGCTCGGATTTTTGCGCCGTCAAATGAGCAATATTCAAGGCCAGCGATGTTTTGCCGATACCCGGCCGCGCGGCCAGAATATAGAGACCGCCCGGACGGAGACCGCCGAGAATGCGGTCAATAGAGGGAAAGCCGGTTTCGATCAGCCTGGGGCGATTACCTTTAGCCAACTCATGCAGCTCATTGATCTTGCGGTTCAGAATATCGCCCAGAGTGCTGAAGCCGCTGATATCCCTGTTTTCACGGATATTGTAGATGCGATTGGCGGCCAGATTGATCAGATCTTCGACATCCTCGCCGGAAGTATAGGCCAGATCGATAATCTGCCGCAAGGCGAGAATCAGGTCTCTTCTCTGGGCATGCTGGCGCACAACCTTGATATAATGCGCCTGGTTCTGCATAATAGGCGTCTTCTCCGGCAAGGAGATGACATATTCCGCGCCGCCGGCCTCCGCCAGCTGTCCTTTCAGCTCCAGGCGGTCGGTAACAGTCAGAATATCTACCGGCTCTTGTCTGGCGAGCAACTCCAGGATCGTGGCAAATACAATCTGATTGCGTTTTATATAAAAATCGGACACCTTGAGTTCAGCCGCAACATTGGCCAGGTACTCCTTGCTAAAAAGAGCACTGCCCAGTACGGATTGCTCCGCTTCGTCACTATAGGGCATCACCAGCCGTTTGTTATCAGGGGAAGACATTTCTCTGCTGACCTCGTTTAAATCGCCGTAAACTCAGCTTTCATTGCTGACTACATCAAGCACAAAGCGGGCTGAAACCTCGGGATGCAGTCGCACATCAACCTGATACTCGCCGGCGGTCTTGATCGGCTCCGACAATGTGATATTGCGCCGATCTACTTTGTATCCGGCATCCTCCAGCACTTTAGCGATATCCATATTGGTCACTGAGCCGTAGAGGCGTCCCTGACTGCCCATTTTAATCTTCAGGACAAAGCGTTGGTCGGAAATCTTCTCTTTGATTTCCTCAGCCTCTTTCAGTTCACGCTCAGCCTTGGCTTGGGCAGCCGCTCTTTTGGTTTTGACCGTGTTAAGATTGGCGGGTGTCATCTCTATCGCCAGATTGTGCTTAAACAGATAATTGTGCGCATAGCCCCGCGCCGCCTCTACTATATCTTCCGCTTTGCCGAGACCGTCCACATCTTGCAAAAGAATAACTTTCATTGCCATACCTCGAATCTTGATCTAAAGAAATTATTTTGTCGTTTTGTGTTAACCATTGTATCACAGCCGGAGGAATTAATTGGAGCCGGGCAGAAAAATTTGAAAAATTGAAAACTTGACAGAGAGGGACTGCGGGGAGTATCATCATTAGGCTGCCCCGCAGCTTTTTCAAAGCGTTAAGGGCAAAATAAAGATAATTACAGATGCTCCGGCGCTGTCTTAATGAGGTGGTGAAATAGATGAAAGAGAATTTGCATCCCGATTACTATGAGTGCACTGTGCGCTGCGCCTGCGGCGAAGTCTTCGAGACCGGTTCCGTGAAGGAACAGTTGAATGTCGATATCTGCTCCAAATGCCATCCCTTCTACACCGGCAAGCAGAAACTGGTTGATACGGGCGGACGCGTAGATAAATTCAAGCGCAGAATGGGTAAAACACAGGCAGAGGATTAGTCCCGGCTCCCTTTGTCTGGCCGGCTTGGCAGTAAGAATAGGAATCCTTAATTTGTCAGCTCCTGCTGCGCGGATATGCAGCAGGAGCTTTATTTTGTTATCTATGTTCCGAAGTCCGGGAGTGGTTTGCCTAGCCGAAGCCGATCATTGTAGAATGCGATCATGAAACGAGAAACCGAAAACTCCTGTGCCAAAAAGACCTCGATCGGCGGTCAGGCTTTGATTGAGGGCCTGATGATGCTGGGACCGGAGCGAAAAGCCATAGCCAGCAGGCGACCGGACGGTCAGATTGTCACTGAGATATCCGACAGAGCGCCGATGAAAGGGCTGGCCAATATCCCTGTTGTGCGCGGATCAGTAAGGCTGGTCTCGCAGATGGGCGTCGGGATTTCCGCTCTGCTGAGATCGGCGGAGATTCAGGAAGAAGCCGAGGCTGAGGCTGAGACTGAGCCCACGGATAAAACCAATTCGAGCAAGATTGATGCCTGGTTGGAGCAACATCCCAAGTTCGCTCTATGGGGCACGGTATTTTTAGGGCTGGGATTTTCGGTGCTGCTATTTATTCTTTTGCCCAGCCTGTTGACTGACGGACTGAGATATCTCAGCGGCTGGCAGGGCGGAAGCGCCGGGAAAACAAATCTGATTTTATCTGCTTTCGAGGGTGTAGTCAGGATCATTATTTTCCTGTCCTATCTATGGTTCAGCTCGCGAATCAAGGAAATCCGCCGCGTCTGGATGTACCACGGATCAGAACATAAGACAATCGCCGCGTATGAAGCGAGAGAAGAACTAACCGTAGAGAATGTAAAACGGCACAGTCGCTTCCATCCCCGTTGCGGCACTTCTTTCATGTTCTTAGTGATGGTGGTTTCCATCTTGGTCTTCGCTCTCGTTGGCCGACATGGCGCCGTGCTGAATTTATTGCTGCGCCTGGCGCTCCTGCCCTTGGTAGCCGGCATCTCTTATGAGCTGATCAGATTGGCCGGCCGTTTCGATAATCCGGTGACCCGCCTGATTTCTCTGCCTGGTCTGGCTCTGCAACGATTGACGACTGCCGAGCCGGAAGATGCCATGCTGGAAGTTGCAATCTCCGCCATGCAGGCAGTGATACCTTCTGATCCTGACAGTGATCAATGGTAATCTGATGTCTATATCCCTCAGCGATTTTGTAACCGAACTGACCGAATTATTCGCCCGGGCAGGGCTGGACGAGCCCCGCCGCGAAGTTCGCCTGTTCTTGCGGGAAATTGCCGGGCTGGAGCCGGAAATCCAATTTGCCAAAGCCAAAATGCGAATAAGCGAGCAACAGGCTCTGAGCTGGAGAGAGCTGGCTCAGCGCCGGGCCCTGAGAGAGCCGCTGGCTTATCTGGCAGGCGCAGCCTGGTTCTACGGTCGCAGCTTTCGGATTATGCCGGGTCTGTTGGTACCGCGCCGGGACTCGGAAGTGCTGATTGAGGCAGCGTTGGCTGAGCTGCCGGCTCCGCGCGGGCAACAGGGTCTGAAGATTCTGGACACCTGCTGCGGCTGCGGCTGCCTGGGTCTGACGCTGCTGGCTGAGCTTGGGGAGCGAAGCGATGCCACGCTGCATTTGTTGGACAGCTCCGGGATTGCCGTGCAAACAGCGGAGCAAAATGCCGCCGCACTGTCACTGCAGGACAGATGTACCTTTGAGCAAGGCGACATCTGGCCGGCGTGCGCCTTCGCCGCTAACAATAAGTTTGACTTGATCATCTGCAATCCGCCCTATATTGCTACAGCGGATATCGCGGACTTGATGCCGGAGGTCAAAGATTTTGAGTCTCATGCGGCTCTGGACGGGGGTGAGGACGGCCTGGCTTTCTACCGCCGGATCGCTGAGGAATATCGGCATTATCTGAAACCCGAGGGAATCATGGTTCTGGAGCTGGGGGCCGGCCAGGCGGAAGCTGTGGCTGAGCTCTTTGCAGCTGAGATGGATAGATTGGCCTTTTACCCTGATTACGGCGGACATTTGCGGGCGCTGGTTCTGCGCGGAAAACACAGGCGCGCTAAGAACGCATAGCGCTGATTACAAGGACAAAACCGGGACTGAGTGTTCAGATGATTCAGATACCCCTAGCCTAATAAATAAATGCTGCTGAAAGTAGTATCGTCGCCTAACAAATAAATGTTGCTGAAGCGATCTTACTGAAGCGATCTTATAGATATTGTTAATGAGCGCAATAAGGTGTACTGTTTTATAGCGACCTGAGACCCATCGCGAATTTCTATTAACAGCCAAAATACAGGCTTTTTATGCTAAATTAAGAGTGAGTCCATTCGCTTTTATTTGGGATAGAAAAAATCGCAAAAGCGGCTTGAGATTGGAGAAGAAATTAACTATGCAATATTGGGCAACTGCAATCATATTTTTCATCTGCGCTTGTGGCGCGGTGTTCTATACAGCGCTGCGCCGCAAAGCTGTAAGACCTCTTGCGATTGTTTTATTAACAATATTGGCCTTGAACATTCTTGTACTTTCAAGCTGCGCGGGACAGACGGCAACACCTTCATCCGCAGCGAGTGAAATGTCAACGGAATCGGCTGCCGCAACTGATGCGCCGCCACCTCCATCCATACCGGAAACCGACACGGCAACCGACACGCCGCCGTCTTCGTCTGTACCGGAAACCGAGCCGACAATTGCGCCGCCTGCGGAGCCGTCAACAGAAGAGCTCGCTGTCATGTTTGTTGATCCATATATTGATGAGGCTATCGCGCGGATTGATGCCGATCGCCGGCAGTATTCCGGTGTCACATTCAGCTACGAGCCAAAGCTCCTCTATGACGGTCTGAGCCGGGAAGAGAAAACTATGTATGATGAGATGCTTGAGAACACGCGGCATCTCAACCCCTTCTCTTATACCGCTGCGGAGCAGGGGTACGACGTAATGAACATGGCAATGTCCGTACAAATTGCTTTAACAACTGATCACCCCGATATCGATACTTACTTTGTGCTGTACGAGGTAGTCGAGGGCAATAAGAATACTGCGCTGGAAGCCCTCTATTTTATGCCGTGGGACCCGGAACAACAGCCGGCTGATTTAGAGTTGCTGCGCGAAGAATTGCTGCGCTTTGACTCGGTTTGCAACCGAATTGTTGAGCGCATGCCGGAGGAATATTCGACCTATGATAAATACCGCTATCTGGCTGCGGTTATTTCGCTGATCACATCCTATGACTATGAATTCACATGGGGTTGGCAGACCGGAACCGCATACGGTTCCATTCTGGGCGGTCATTCAATCTGCCAGGGGTATTCAAGAGGCTTCCTGTATCTTTGTCAAAAAGCTGATTTGTGGTGTGAAACTGTAGAGGGCGTTGTCGGGGGCAATGGCTCCCATACGTGGAATATCGTAAAGCTGGATTCCGGCACCTATTTTATAGATCTTACATGGAGTGACGAGCTGGGCTTGCCCGGTAGCCCGGAATGGGACAAATACTTCATGCTTACACAGGACGAACTTCTCCTTGACCACGAAATCACCGATGGCAAGGTTGCAACCGGCACAGCAATAGATTAGCGCCAACTCTCTTGCAAGCACAGCGCTGAAGATTGCAGCCATAATCGGCTCGAATAATTCAAGATGCGGCTAACCGGGCCGCCGGAGGAATATATGTCTAGTGACAGAGATATAAGGTTGGACGCTACTGTCAGCCGCTATGAGGAGTTGAACGAGCTGTTGGCCGATCTGACGATCATGGCCGATCAGAATCAATATCGCGCCCTGGCGCAGGAGCATGCTTCGCTCTCCGATCTGGTGGCAGATATCAGACGCAGCCGCAAACTGCGCGCGGAATTGGAAGAAAATCGCATTTTGCTGACCGAATCCGAGGATGCGGAATTTAGGGAGCTGGTCAGAGAAGATATCAATCTGACCGAAGCCGAGCTGGAGGAGATTGAGCAAAGAATCGAGATGACGATTGCCCCGACAGATCCCAATGATCAAAAGAATGTCATTATGGAGATCCGGGCCGGAGCCGGTGGCGAGGAAGCTGCCTTATTCGCGGCGACTTTGTTCCAAATGTATACCTCTTATGCCGAGCAGGCCGGCTGGACTTATGAAATTATCGATCAGAACGAGACCGGTATCGGCGGCTTCAAAGAGATTATCTTCGAGATTGACGGCAAGGGCGCTTTTTCTCGCTTCAAATATGAAAGCGGTGTCCACCGGGTGCAGCGCGTCCCCGTCACGGAATCGGGGGGCAGGATCCATACCTCGACCGTCACCGTGGCGGTACTGCCGGAGGCCGAAGAAGTGGAATTCGAGATCAATCCCGATGACTTGCAGATCGATACTTACCGCGCCTCAGGTGCCGGCGGCCAGCATGTAAATAAAACTTCATCGGCAATCCGTATTACCCATCTGCCGTCCGGTATAGTCGTTACTTGCCAGGATCAGCGCTCGCAGCATAAAAACCGCGATAAGGCGCTGCGGCATTTGCGCTCTATCCTGCTTGAGGAAGAAAGATCCCGCCAGGCGGCGGACATTGCCAGCGAGCGCCGCGGCCAAGTCGGCACCGGCGACCGCAGTGAGCGGATCAGGACATATAATTATCCTCAGGGCAGGGTCACCGATCATCGCATCGGCCTGACGCTCTATAAGCTGGAGAGTGTGCTCGGCGGCGACCTAGACGAATTGATTTCCGCTCTTAACGCCGCAGCCCATGAAGCAAAAATCCGCGGGGACGATCAATGGTAAGCCGGTCAGGCGAATCGCAATCCGCCTGCTGTCTGTTTGTCAAAGCACGTGAGGATGCTAATAAGTGGGATTTTCAATGGTAACCAAGCTGATCACCATCGACCAAGCCGGCAGCGAGCGGAAACTTCGAACCGTTGCCGCCGCTCTGGTGCAGGGAGCTCTGGTCGGCATGCCGACGGAGACGGTTTACGGGCTGGCCGGCAATGCCCTGCTGCCGGATACCGTGCGCCGGATTTTCGCTGTCAAGGGTCGCCCCCAGGATAATCCGCTGATTATTCATCTCTACGATCAGTCACAATTAGACCAGGTCTCAGAGCTGGTGCCGCCGGAGTTCTACCTCCTGTACAGGGAATTTTGCCCAGGCCCCCTGACCATGGTAATGACCCGCAGCCAGGCTCTTCCCTCTGAGGTGAGCGCCGGCCTCGACACAGTAGCAATCCGCTTCCCCGCGCAGCGCACCGCACGCAATCTGCTGCGCCTGGCAGGGGTTCCGGTCGTAGCGCCCTCGGGAAATCTCTCCGGCAGCCCCTCCCCGACCCAAGCTCAACATATGCTGGACGATCTGGACGGCAAGATTGAATATATCCTGGACGATGGCCCCTGTGCGCTGGGAGTCGAGTCAACAGTCCTTGACCTCACCGCCAGCCCGCCGCAAATTCTGCGTCCGGGCGTAATCACTGCGGAACTGATCCTTGAGCGCACTGGTCTCACAGTCCGTGAGGCACCCTCAGCCGTTTTGACGAAGGCGTCCCGGGCCGTCCCGCCCGCTGAGAGCCAAACAGAGGACTCTTCACAGTCCGGCTCAGTTATTTTCACACCGCGTTCGCCCGGACAAAAGTATCGCCATTATGCGCCTCAGGCTCCCATCTTCATTGCCCGGGGCAAGGACCGGCGGGAACTGATAACGTCTCTCCTATCGCGCATAGAGTTGGAAGCAGACAGACGGCTGGGTTTTTTCGGTGCCGAAGACACTTTCGATGCCTTGCAAAAGAGCCTGTCAGAGATGAACGGACTACAATCAGCAGACTTTGTGACTTATCTATATCCCGGTTCCGAACAGGTTGAGACAGCAACCCATGAACTATTTGCCGCTCTCAGGAAGCTTGACGCGGCAGGCGTTGAGCTGATCTTGACCCCGGCTTTTCCACGCCAAGGATTTGGCATAGCCTATATGGACCGATTGGAAAGAGCAGCCGAAAGCGAGGAGAAATAAATGCAGATACTATTTGTTTGCACCGGCAATACCTGCCGCAGTCCAATGGCTGAAGC
>JAAZGH010000238.1 GCA_012511325.1 Clostridiales bacterium
ATCAAATACGGATTGTTCAGCCAAATGAACTGGATGACTTAAAGATTGAAGATGAAAAAGATCAATTCACCTTAGTGACATGTACCCCTTACGGCATCAATACTCATCGGCTGCTGGTACGAGGACATCGAATTGAAAATCCAGCAGGGGTGCAGAGAGTTCATGTGACGGCGGACGCCATTCAGATTGAGCCGTTATTAGTGGCTCCCCTCGTGGCAGCTCCCATACTGCTGATACTTTTGATTTTATTATTACTGCCGAAGCGCCCTCAAAAATATGGAGGTAACTTTGATGGAACTATATAAACGTCTGGGTACTATTTTACTCAGCCTGCTGATTATAATGATGCTGTTGCCTATGACAGTATTTTCAGCGGGAAGCATTGATCTGAACCGGGATGTAAGTCTGGCCATCACCTATCAGGATGACGGAACACCCTTGGTCGGCGCAGAGTTTGATATTTACCTGGTTGCCACGGTAAACGAACACATTGAACTGACGCCGACCGGATCATTCAACCAGTTCAACGTAGATCTCAAGGGTAAAAGCAGCGAGTCCTGGAGGACACTAGCCTCTACCCTGGAAGGCTATGTGCTCCGGGATAATATCACGCCTGCGGGCAACGGCAAGACCGACACCGATGGTTTGGCATTTTTCCCGACTGATGAGAAGAAGCTGATACCTGGCTTGTACCTGGTAACAGGAAAGCGTCACCTTCAGGGTGGCTACCGCTACGATGCGTTGCCCTTTATGGCTATGCTCCCTACTCAGGACAAGGACACCAGCGAATGGATCTATGATTTGAAGGTGAATTCCAAGCATGATTCTGTCCCGGACAATCCTGCTACTATTACCCGAAAGGTTCTTAAGGTCTGGAAGGACAAGAGCAACGGCAAGGAACGTCCCAAAGAGATCATCGTGCAGCTTCTCCGTGACGATGAGGTTTTCGATACCGTGGTCCTGAACGCCGGGAACAGTTGGCGGCATACTTGGACTGATCTGGATGACAGATACAAGTGGACAGTGGTAGAAAAAGAGCTGGAAAATTATATTGTGGAAGTAATTCAGGAGGGTACGACCTTTGTAGTGACGAATACCTATAAAAAGAATATTCCCTATGAACCAACTCAGAAAAAGCCGACTCTTCCCCAAACCGGACAGCTTTGGTGGCCGGTACCGCTTTTATTGTGTACCGGATTGCTGTTCGTAGTGATTGGTCTAATTAGCCGCAGAGGTGCTGCGGATGAAAAATAAGAGCGCAGGATTAATTATCATAGGGCTATTGCTGATTGCGGCAGCCTTTCTTCTAACAGCCTACAATATGCGTGAGGAGACGCAAGCAAAAGAATCTGCCATGGAAGCTCTTACCCGTCTGGAAGAGATGTTCGAAGAAACATTTCCGGGAACAGAGGTAACGAAAGGAACAACACTGCAGGAGAAAACCAACGTACCAGGCGGTGAAATTGAGATACCCGATTATATTCTGAATCCGGATATGGAAATGCCTGTGAAAACCGTCAATGACAATGACTATATCGGCATTCTGTCAATTCCGGCTTTGGAGTTGGAATTGCCAATCATCAGCCAATGGAGCTATCCCCGGCTGAAAATTTCTCCCTGCCGCTATACAGGCTCTGCCTATACCAACAACCTCATTATCGCCGCTCATAATTACAAATCACATTTCCGCAAACTAAAACATCTCCATGCCGGCGACATCGTAACATTCATGGATATGGACAGAAATGTGTTCCATTACGAAGTGGTTGAATCGGAGATACTTAAACCCACCACTATTGACAAAATGGAGAGTGGTGATTGGGATCTGACTCTGTTCACCTGTACCATCGGCGGTCGGAGCCGGGTCGTAGTACGGTGCAAATTAGTCGAGGAATTGAGCCCATACTCAAAGAATCAAACGTGACCCGGGGGCATTGTTTACGATATTGTTTTATACGATGCAGTTGTGCTATGAGTGACTTGAGTTTTACGGGGACAAAGGAATTTGGACAAAGAGTGAACCGACTCATCTATTCATTACTATTGTGAAACAGCGGAAAGGAGAACCTAATGACGAGTAAGGAATTGAGGAGACTGAATCGAAAAGACCTGTTGCAAATGCTGATTGAGCAAAGTCAAGAGGTTCAATCTCTCCGAGAAAAACTTGCTGAGGCAGAGAAGACATTGGAGAATAAAACAATTGCCATTGACCAAGCCGGTTCCATTGCTGAAGCTGCATTGCAACTCAACGGTATCTTTAAGGCTTCCCAAGACGCTAGTCAGCAATATTTAGATAATGTTCGCCAACTATGCCAACGCCAGGAAAAAAACTGCGCTCAGATTGAAAAGGAGAGCCAGGCAAAAGCGAAAAACCTTATTGAAGAAGCGGAAAAACAGAAAGCTGATTTGGAGCGCGAAACAAAGGCTAAATGTGCCAGGATGCTGAGAGAATCCAGAGAGCAATCTCAGGAATATTGGGATGAGGTTTCATACAGGCTGGAAAAATTTATCGAGGAGCATACTTTATTGCGCGAACTGCTGTCAATGGTGCCACCTCCAAAAACGCGGGAATAGAAAACATGAGTAAGAAAAACCTTTGTTTCTAATTTGAGTACGAAAACAAACAGGAAATAAATTCTGCGGCGCTGATATCGCCCAGATACAGATTAAGAGGCAGCGTGGCCAATATAGCGGCGGCGCTGTCTTTTTCGTAGGGCAATCCTATCAGCGCTTGTTCCAGGACAGAGATAGGAACCAATCCTAAGAAATCACCACTGATTTTCAGATTCTGTATTCTGCCCTTTGCAATGCTGAGATTGACTTCGACTTTGCCGCCCGGAAAGCGCTTGGAGCAGCTGAGGGTTCCCGGCGGCTCCTGGCCCTGATTCCAGTCAGGGCTGGCATATTTTGCCGCTGCCAGCTGCCGGATCTCTGCCAGTTGGGACTGGTTCAGGATGACTTTAGTCATGGATGGCAGGGCGGACAGAAGTTGCTGCCAGAATTCACTCAGTGATATTTCCCAGCCCAGATGTTCTTTGATATTCACGACTCGGCTTCGAACCGATTTGACTCCCTTGGAAATCAGCTTTGTCGGATCTGTTCGCAGAACTGTGTCCAGCATTGTCAGGTCAGAATCAAAGAGTAAAGTGCCATGATGCAGCAATCGGTTCCGACGCAGGGATTGTGCGGTGCCGGATATTTTGCGCCCATCTAAGACTATATCGTTTCTCCCCTGGGCTGTAGCCTGAATGCCCATTTTTTGCAGAGCGGATAGCAGGGGAGCCGCTACCGTCGCCAAATTCAAGGTCGCGAGATCAGGGGCCGGTGTGATGAAGGAATAATTGAGGTTGCCCAGATCATGGTAGACGGCACCGCCCCCGGTTGAGCGCCGTATCACCTTGACGCCGAGACGCCGTACTGCCTCTTCGTCGACTTCGTTTTGCCAGTTTTGGTAACGGCCGATAATGACAGCATTGGCATTCTGCCAAAGCAGCAAAATCTTATTGTACTGCGTTAACTTTTGCAGGCAATATTCTTCGAAGGCCAGATTGTAGGCAGGATCGTGGGATTCAGTTTCTAAATAACAGTACATACTTGCCTTTCAGAAAAATGAGTGGTGTCACCGGGAAGCTGATCACCACTCTCGCAATGGTGCGGACAACAGGAGTCGAACCTGCATGCTTTCGCACTGGAACCTAAATCCAGCGTGTCTGCCAATTCCACCATGTCCGCGCGTCAGTATTATAGCCTCAGACCTGATTTTGATGCAAGGTGGAAGTAACACAAAGGCGTTACAAGTTCCCGCTTTTACCTTTCTATATAAAAATAATTACTTAAAATTGTAGCAAAGGTTTCCAATTTCAGCTCCGCTTTGTTATTCTGTTAGCATAAAATCGACTGCCGGGGAATTGAGATGAAAAGAGTATGCGAAATTTTAGGTAGCACCTCGCTATTCAAAGGTCTGACGCATGAACTGTATCACGACTATTGCGAGGGCACACATATTCGTACGGTCTACAAAGGTGAAGTGATCGTCAATGAGGGCGATCTTTGTGCCGGTGTATATATTGTCATATCAGGTTATATTGCCAGGCAAAAGTACTCCAGTTCCGGTGAGTTCACGACTCTGGATCTGATAGGCCCGAGCGGAACTTTCGGGGAGCAGCATATTTTTGGCTCCAGTAAATATTATGAAGCAACTATGGAGGCTGTGACGACGAGCAAAGTGGTTTTAGTTTCGCGGGAAAGCTTGCTCAATATGATTTCGCGCAGCCCCAAGCTTTTGCATAATTATCTGCTGGTTTTGTCAGACAGGATCAGGCTTCAAGAAAGAAGAATAGATCTGCTGTCACAGAAGAGCCTCAGACAGAAAATTTCGGCTTATCTTCTGCACCTGTTGGATGACAGCCTGGAGAAAGAAGGTGAAACTCTTGATTCCGCAACTCGGGTTGTTTCCACTCAGGCAGTCGAGTTGCCTGTTTCCAAGGAGGTAGTGGCCAGGCTGCTGGCCATGCCGCGCCCTTCGTTCTCGCGCGAGTTGATCAGCATGGAGCGGGATGGCCTGATCCGGGTCAGCGGCAGGGTGATCTGGCTGATTGATATTGCCGGTCTGGCCACGAGTCAGACGGAAGAGAATCTTTAAGCCTGTCTTTGTTAATTTTCGTGAATATATTATTTGATATTGCCAATAAGGCAAGGAGTAATTATGTCATTTAAAACTGATATTGAAATCGCGCAGACGGCAGATCTGCGTCCTATAAGCGAAATAGCAGCTAAAATAGGTTTGTCAGAAAAGAATTTGATTTCTTATGGTCATTATAAAGCGAAAGTCGATCTGAATAGTCTGCCGGAGAGAAAGAGGACTGAGCGGGGCAAATTAATTTTAACTACGGCGATCACGCCTACTCCGGCAGGCGAAGGTAAAACTACAGTTACGATCGGTCTTGCTGACGCGCTTAGCCGCTTGGGGCAAAAAAGCATCTCGGTCACCAGAGAGCCTTCAATGGGACCTGTGTTCGGCATCAAAGGGGGAGCTGCCGGAGGCGGAGATGCTCAGGTGATTCCGATGGAAGATCTGAATCTCCATTTCACCGGCGATATGCATGCGATCAGCGCCGCTAATAATTTGCTGGCTGCTATGCTGGATAATCATGTGACTCAGGGCAACAGTCTCGGGATCGATCCGCGCCGGATTACCTGGAAGCGCGTTGTCGATATGAACGACCGACAACTCAGATTTATCGTCGATGGCCTGAACGGAACTGCAAACGGAGTTCCCCGCGAAGACGGCTTTGAGATTACGGTTGCTTCCGAGGTGATGGCGATTCTTTGTCTGGCAGATTCGCTGGCAGATCTGAAGCAGCGTCTGTCCCGCATTGTCGTGGCTTATACCTATGATGAAAAACCGGTCACCGCTGCCGATCTAAAAGCTGAGGGAGCCATGGCCGTCTTGCTTAAAGAAGCTCTTAATCCGAATCTGGTTCAAACTCTCGAAGGTACCCCCGCATTGGTGCATGGTGGCCCGTTTGCCAATATTGCCCATGGCTGCAATAGTGTCCTGGCCACCAAATTGGCTGTCGACTATGCTGATTATGTAGTGACGGAAGCTGGGTTCGGCGCCGATTTGGGCGCTGAGAAATTTCTCGATATCAAATGCCGTTCGGCGGGTCTGAAACCGGATGCGGTAGTTCTTGTCGGTACAATCAGAGCTTTGAAAATGCATGGCGGGGTTGAGAAAGATAAATTAAATACAGAGAATCTGTCAGCGCTGGAGGCGGGGATGCCCAATCTGCTCCGGCATATTGACAATATCAAAAATGTCTTCAGGCTGCCGGTTGTGGTAGCGATTAATCGCTTTGCCGCTGATACTGAGCGCGAAATAGAACTGGTGCGTTCTAAATGTTCAGAGCATGGCGTCGGTGTAGCTCTCTGCGAGGTCTGGGCCCAAGGCGGTGCAGGCGGGATCGATCTGGCTGAGGAAGTCATGCGCTTGACGGAGCCGGAATCAGATTTTTCCTATGCTTATGATCTGGATCTGCCGATCGAGACAAAACTGGAAACAATTGCCAGGAGGATATACCGTGCTGACGGTGTCGAACTTACGCCCAATGCGAAAAAGCAGCTACAGCAGCTCAAAGCCTTGGGTTTTGATCGACTGCCGATTTGCATGGCAAAGACACAATATTCTTTCTCGGATGACCCCAAGTTGCTGGGCGCGCCGGAGAAGTTTGTGGTTACGGTTCGCAATCTGAAAGTCTCAGCCGGCGCCGGCTTTATCGTTGCGCTGACCGGTGAGGTTATGACGATGCCGGGACTGCCTCGTATTCCGGCTGCGGAGAAGATAGATATAACTCCCGAGGGCAAAATTAGCGGGTTATTTTAATTTAACAAGGATCAAACTGAAAAAACATAAAATATATTGTATAATGCTTTATCGCAGTTCAGACTGCTTAGAATTCTAAGGAAAGGATTATGCTACTTAGCCAGGGTTTTGTGATGATTAGTATTAAAAAATATATGTCGGAGCTGAAACAGTTCCTTGATTGCACGGTAGGGATTTTAAACTATGACGGTATTGTCATTGACAGTACGGATAATGAAATGCTGGATACGAAAGATGAGAATATCAGCGCCGTGCTATTAGCCGGGAATCATATTGTAAAAATCGGTACCAAGTCGTATAAACTTATAGAGGCCAAAGGCCATGCTCCTCTGGCTATTTTTATTACCGGTACGGACAAAGCGGCAGAAAATTATCTGGAACTGATCTCCCGTTGTCTGGCTGCTTCGATCAGAGAAGACAATGATTATCATCTGAAAGAAGCATTTTTAAAAAATGTGCTGCTGGAGAATGAGCTTCCCGGCGATATCGCACTCAAAGCGAAAGAGTTTGACATTCCATATGCCGCGCCCAGAGTGGTCATGCTGGTTAAGGGCCTGTCTGTAGATAGTCTGACCCTTATCAAGACGCTGAATGAAATCTTTCCGGCGGATGAGTCTAA
>JAAZGH010000239.1 GCA_012511325.1 Clostridiales bacterium
ATCCAGGTCAGCAGCGGCATCAGCTTCGGACCCAAATTCCTCGTCCGCAGTCCAATCTGCTGTGTCTCCTGCTTCAAAATCAAATTCCTCATCTTCGGCCCAGTCGTCCGCGCCTTCCATTTCAGAATCAAATCCCTCATCTTCAGTCCAGCCCGCCTCAGTCTCTTCCTCTGCCAGAGCCTGGTCAAAACGGCTGAAGAGCTCATTCTCTAACATCTCACGATATTGCGCTTCGTTTTTAATATCAATCTTCCAGCCGGTCAAGCGAGCTGCCAACCTGGCATTCTGACCCTCGCGGCCGATCGCCAATGATAATTGATGATCGGGAACGACGACGGTAGCGCTCTGCTCTTCTTCGTTGACCTCAACGCGGATTACCTTGGCGGGGCTCAAAGCATGGCTGATATAAACTACAGGATCCGCATCCCATTCGATAATATCAATCTTCTCGCCGTTCAGCTCATCAATGATACTCTGGACGCGCAAACCACGCTGACCGACGCAAGCTCCCACGGAGTCAACATTCGGGTCTGAGCTCGCTACAGCCATCTTGGTGCGGGAACCGGCCTCACGGGCAATATTGACAATCTCTACCACCCCTGACGAAATCTCCGGCACTTCCTGCTCAAAAAGCCGCCTGACCAAATTGGGATGGCTGCGCGACACAATAATGACCGGCCTATTACGGCGCTCGTCAACTTTCATAATATAGAATTTCATCCGCTGATTAAAAGTATAGCCATCCAGCCTGGATTGCTCATTATTAGGCAAAACCGCTTCCGCCCTGCCGATATCTACAGTGACCTCGCGGCGGTCTTTTCTCTGAACAACACCGGCGGAAAGTTCGCCGACCCGACCCGAAAATTCATTATGGATACGCTCCTTCTCGGCCTGAGCCAGGCGCTGGTTGATCACACTCTTCGCCGTCTGCGCCGCCAGGCGACCGAAATCCGCCGGATCGACCTCACGAACCAACTGATCTCCCAGGTCCAGCTCATCAGACAGTGCCTTGGCATCCTCCAGAGAAAGTTGGCTATGCGGATCGGTAACCTCTTCGACAACCGTCATGGTCTGATAGACGCGCATCTCGCCTGTCTTGCGATCAACCTCGGCTGAAATATCATCCGCCTCTATTTCTTCGCTGCTGTCACGGCGGTCCGCCCTGATGTCAAATTCTCTTTTATACGCGGAAACCAACGCTTCCTCGATGGATTGGAACAAGATCTCCAGATCCAGTCCACGCTCTTTTTCAAGTAATTTCAAAGCCTCAATCAATTCCGGGTTCATGATTTCTCCTTTGACCGCCGGCGGTCATCTCTTCCTTTTTAAAAAACAACTTCCCTTTTGATAACTGCTATCCCCTTCCGAGGGAATGACTTTTCTTCAGATTCTATATTCAAAACAATTTCCTGCTCATCGCCGGAAACCAGCAGTCCCTGCCAGTTTTTCTTGCCTTCCAAGGAGCCATAGAGCTTAAGGCTGACAACTTCACCGGCATAGCG
>JAAZGH010000240.1 GCA_012511325.1 Clostridiales bacterium
CAGCCTCCACCTGCGGATCATCAGGTAAAATCAGACTCAGGGTCTCAATCGGCTGCTGTTCAAGGCGCAGCAAACCGTCACTATCCCAAGTTCCCCCCAGCTTGGCAGCTATCTCCGCCTTGTGCGCCAGATAGGTATCGGCAAAAACCGGATTGGACAGATCGGCCCGCAACCGGTTAACAAGACTCGCTCCACCGAAATAATGCCAGAAAATCGTATTCGCAGCTTTGCTATCCAGGACACGGCCTGTTTTAGACGTATCGACGGCCAGCTGCAGCAAATTGCGGAAATAAATATTCTTGAAAAGATAGTGATCACGTTTAACAACGATTCCTGACAGCACCGGTCTCCCGGCAAAATAATCGTAATTTTCGTCATCATCCGGCAATGCGCCGCCCAGAATATCTATCTCCCGATTGGCGAAGGCTCGTTCCTTGCTGAGCCGATCCTTGTACTTGCGCAGCATCAGATACTGCGGCTTATTCTCCGCTGCCACGCATCTCTCCAGAACCAGTTGGAAAGAATCATTCAATTTTACTTGCCAGGGTCCCGTACCCAGTGGTTGTCTGTCAGCCTGAATTTGCAGCTCTTCTTCCGTGATCGTCAGCGGATCCTTGCCCCCGCACCATATATTAGCCGGCATGATTGGAGCCCGGCACAGCAAATCAAGGGCTAATGCCTGATAGTAGTCACCACTTTCAGCCAGTGTCAGAAAAATCCGATCGGTAGCTATCTCTCCGTCAGTTTCTACCTCGACTCTTGTGACCAGACCCTCTGCCTCCCGACAACTTTCCGTAAATTTACACATCCAGTATAAGGACAGCTCGATCTGCTCCGGAGTTACCGGCCGGCCATCATGCCAGACCGCATTCTCTCTGATTTTCAGCTTAATTCCGTCTGCGGAGACCCCCAGCAGTTCCGCCAGCCCCGGCTTATAAGTCAGCTCTTCCGGATCCCATTTGAGCAAAGTCTCATATACCAGATTACAGCCGCTCAGACTGTCAACCGGAAAACCATTCCGCTCCTGCAAAGGATCTAGATTGATTTCATCGTCCAGCAACTGGATGGAAATCGTCATGTCCGGATCAGGCACAAAGCCGATTTCACGGAAAACATCTGCCTGGGTAGGCTCAGTCCCCGCTTGCTCTTTTTGCGAAGGCGCTCCCGGGTCGTCCGGCGCCTCTTCAGCCTCTTGCCGACTGCTATCCGGTACGGTAGAGGGAACCGAATCCCCGTCGGGACCATTTCCCGATGTACAAGCTACCGTTCCTGCCAACAGACACAAAGCCAAGACCAGCGCCGGCAGGCTCAGCCATTTGGAGCGGGCAGTTTCGCGGGCATAAAATTTTCGCGCAGATATGAATGACATTAACCGATTCCTCTACTGAATTATTTTATTGTATCATGTGAAAAACGGACAAAGATCTTGTTTTTGTTAAATAGCTGACAATATTGATTGCAAAACACAATCTGCTGATTAACAATCTACCTGAAAGGTAACCATCATGTTCGGTAGTAAAAACAGAACGACGGCCAGGCATAACAAAGGAATATGGCGTTACATGGTCTATATCGCAGCATTATTAACTCTACTACTCTTTGCGGGATTGCTTCTGATCAACCGAACGGTTATCCGGACCGGCAGGTCCAGGATTCGGGATCTGGCGGAGCTGGAACGCAATGTTGATGCCATAATCGTGCCCGGTTGTCAGGTCTATCCGGATTTAACCCTCTCGCCTATGCTGAAAGACCGGCTCGACGGCGCTATCGAGCTCTATCAGGCCGGAATATCCGATCGTATTATTGTTTCCGGCGATGCCGGCGACGAGGCGCAAAATGAGCCCTGGGTAATGCGCAATTATCTGGCTGCCGCCGGTATTCCGCCGGAAGCAATTTTTATGGATCGGGCCGGAGTTGACACCTATGACACCGTCTTCAGGGCGCGGGCAATCTTTGGTATCGAGACAGGCGTTATTGCGACACAGACTTTTCATCTCGAGCGGGCGCTATACATCGCCGACCGCTTGGAGATCAATCTGCTGGGTTACGCGACGGATTTCTACGATTACAGTACCGTCACTAAAATCAAAAACTCTGTTCGCGATTTTTTGGCTCGGGCCAAAGCCTGGTATGAAACCGAATTCAAAGCTGCTCCCAGACACCTGGGTGAAACTATAGATCTGGCCGGTTCCGGCTACGACACCCTGGACGCGGAGCAAAAGCAAAACGATCTCTATGCCCCTTAGGTAGTGCCCAAACTAGCTACCCGCAGTGCTCTGACATTAGTGACCAGTACATTATTGGCAGTCAGCCGCTCGAAGGTATCGCTGATTTTAGCCTGAGCCTCCAGCAGAACGGCCTGAGCATTATAGCCGTATTCCAATGCCAGATCGAGATCGAGAATTACACCGTAGGGTTCTTTTTTGAGATTATAACGGACCATATCTTCAATACCCGGAACGGTTCTGGCGATCAGTTTCAGCAATTGCTCAACTGCTTCATCGGACATTGAATATCTGCCCAAGCTGGAAAAAGTGGGGCGAACCACCGTGCGTTCCGGGTCTACTTCCCCATACATATAGGAGGAACCGCGGTCAAAGCGACGGCGCAGCTTCTGCAACGGTTCGGCAAAATAGCCGGAGAATTCATGCTTGATTTCCATGCTGGGAACAGGAATTGTGTGTTTGCCCTCGGTTAAGCGGGTTCGCTTAGCGATATTTCTTTCTTCTTCCGTGGTAACATCTTCGATGCTGATTTGCAAAGAGGGGCGATTGAGCCACAGATTTTCGCAGATCCGCTCCAGCATCCCGTCCGATGTTCCCAGAATCATGAGTGTCGGCGGGCGGTGCTCGACCAGAGCGCGTCTCATATTGGCTGCCCGGGTCGGATCAATAAAGAGCGCCTGCCTGACGGACTCCAGCTTGGTTCCCGCCCGCTTGGCTGATGAGCCGGCAACCACGCTGGAGCCATGTATCAAAAGGCCGTCATCGATGATATAACGGATATCGTAGTGCTTGGCGATCAGAATCGCCCGCGTGCTTTTGCCCGTGCCGCTGGAACCGACGAAAGCAATAACGGCAATAGTGGATAGCAGCTCCCGGATTTCATTTTGGGTCGCTTCCTCATACTGAATAACCCGCTCCGAAACCTGGGTCTTCACTGCCTCGGCGAAGCGGCCGAAGGGATTGAACAGTGGCTCTTCCCGGGTGCGCAGCCGTTCGCTGACCGACATCTTCTGCTCCGGATCTTTCTTAGGAGTCGCAGCAGATGTCGCGCCGATACCGAGTTTGCCTTTTAACCAGCTGAAGATACCCATCGCAATCTGTACCTGACCGGGGAGACGATGCTAACCCTTTGCGCCTTCGTCGTTTAATCCGTCTGATTCCAATTATGGAAAACATCCTGAACATCGTCGTGGTCTTCCATAACTTCGATCAGCTTTTCCATCTGTTTGCTCTGCTCATCATCACTGAGCTCAACCCAGGTTGACGGCCTGGGAGCCAGCGAGAGATCCAAAAATTCGTAGTTCTTGGCGGTCAATGCTTCGAGTACACTGTGGTACTCTGCGGGATC
>JAAZGH010000241.1 GCA_012511325.1 Clostridiales bacterium
ATGGCATCAGCATCGCTCAGAGATAGAGCGATCGGCTTTTCTATAATGACATGGCAACCGGCTCTAATGCAGTCAAGAGCAATTGACGTATGTTTTCCACTCTCCGTACAAATTGCGACCAGCTGCAGATCTTCCTGATCAAGCATTTCCCTGTAGTCTTTGTAGAGCCTGACGCTTTCAGAAAACCCAAAACGTTCAGAAGTTTGAACCATTCTCTCCTCAATTACATCACAGACGGCAATGATGTCTATACCGCAATTTTTTGCAGCTTCTATGTGGTTCGGAGCAATTCTGCCACAGCCAATTAGTCCATATCGCATTAGTTTACTCCTAAATCTAGTACCAGCTTACATTCTACAACACTTCAATATTGTCTCGGTCTTGTACGTGCTTCATAGCATTCTTTGTATCGAAAATCATCCGAGCATGACGCTGAACGAAGTGGTAATCAACATCGCTGTGTGATGTGGTAACAATAACTAAGTCTGACTCACTGAGCACATTTTTTGTGAGGGCAGGTATGCTCTCCATTTCTAAATCTCCATCTTTGAAATGAGAAACCCACGGATCATAGTATGAAACATCGGCTCCAACAGACAATAGCTGTTTGATTACTCGAATAGCCGGACTTTCACGGTAGTCATCGATATCTTGTTTATATGCGACTCCGAGAGTCAACACCTTTGCACCATTTATCGCCTTTTGAACACGATTAAGCATGTGCATCGCCCGGTCTTTGCAATATTCCGGCATTCTATCATTAATCATCATAGACGCTTCTATCATGGAGGTATGGAAATTATATTCACGTGCTTTCCATGAGAGATAATAAGGATCGAGTGGTATACAATGACCGCCTAGTCCAGGGCCAGGATAAAATGGCATGAAACCATATGGCTTTGTTGCAGCGGCATCTATGACTTCCCAGATATCAATGTTCATTTTTTTACACAAGATCGCCATCTCGTTTACGAGACCAATATTGATATTTCTAAATGTGTTTTCGAGGATTTTTTCCATCTCAGCAACAGCAGGACTTGAAACAGTATGCACCTCGCCATCAAGGACAGCTCGGTACATAGAAGCAATTAGCTCGAGTGCATCTTCACCAATAGCGCCAACTACCTTTGGCGTGTTTTTAGTATTGTAAATGCGATTCCCGGGATCAACCCGTTCAGGCGAAAATCCCAAATAGAAATCTTTTCCGCAAACGAGGCCGGATCTCTCCTCCAATATAGGCATGAGAAGCTCTTCAGTTGTACTGGGATATGTCGTTGATTCCAGCACGACCATTGTTCCCGCAGTCATATGCTTCGCAATTGATTCTGCAGATGACTTAACATAACTAAGATCCGGCTGCTGATAAACATCCAGGGGAGTTGGTACACAAATAGCTACAAAATCCATGTCCTTTACGAAAGAAAAGTCAGAAGTTGCTCTTAGCATACCTTCTTTCACCAAAAGAGAAAGATCGTCATCGACAACATCACCAATATAATTGCATCCTTCATTGACAAGGTCTACCTTGTGTTTTTGTATGTCAAATCCGACTGTCTTAAATCCGGCTTTTGCCTTTTCAACAGCAAGAGGAAGCCCCACATAACCAAGCCCTATGACGCCTACCTTAATTTGCCTATTGTCAATTTTGCTTAATAAATCATTTTTCATATGGTCACTCCTCTAAATTTATAAAGCATATGCTGTTCTAGTCATATATTGCTTTACGGCACAGTGTGTAAAGATTATGATTTCTCAACAATTCTTTGCCCTAAATGCTGATTAGGACATTGGCGTGAATCGAATTCTAAACTATTCTGTCCAATATTTCCATAATTAAACCATAAAACAATTTTTGAATACGTGTTAAAACCACCTTCCTATTGAATCATATTTTCCCCCTTTTTGGTACTGTCAAATTACTGTGAAATATAGTTAGTAGTTAAGCAGTTTTTTATTAACTGGGGATAATTTGACCCACATTTTTGGATATCCGCCTTGTGCAAAATAGAATACGAGCGAAATTGTCTAGCATTGTGGGCGATTTAACGACTGTACTTTTTAATCGAAGGAGGATGGGCTTTAGAGATCGCTATTTACAGTTGCAGCTACCTCTTATAGCCTGTTGGGTTTTTGCTTTGCCAGCGCCAGCTATCTTCACACATTTTTTGTAGATCAAGTTTAGTTTCCCAGCAAAATAGTTCCTTAGCCTTGCTCGGATCAGCATAGCAGGTAGCAATGTCACCTGGTCTTCTTTCTGTTAGTTGGTAAGGGATATCTTTGCCACTTACCCTGGAAAAGGTATGAACTAGGTCCAAGACGCTGTAGCCTCTGCCTGTACCTAAATTGACTGCCAGGAAACCTGATGCCTGGTTCTGCCTTACATAGTCGACAGCAGCGAGATGACCTTTGGCTAAGTCAACTACATGAATGTAATCCCGTACGCCGGTTCCGTCATGTGTAGGGTAATCGTTGCCAAAGACAGACAACATTTTTAGTTTACCTATAGCTACCTGTGTGATATAAGGCATTAGATTATTGGGAATGCCTTGGGGATCTTCACCGATCAGACCAGACGCATGGGCTCCAATGGGATTAAAATAACGCAGACAAATGGCAGAAATGCCCGGATGGGCTGCAACAATATCCTGCAAAAATAATTCATTTATCATCTTAGTTCTGCCATAGGGGTTTGTACACCGGTACTCCGTATCTTCCTTGATTGGTACAAGGTCTGTTTCTCCATAGACGGTGGCAGAAGAGCTGAAGATGATTGAAGGCACATTGTACTTTTTCATCAATTCAACCAAAACCCATGTCGACTCTAAGTTGTTCCGGTAGTAGAGAAGTGGCTTAGCGACACTTTCGCCTACGGCCTTTGAACCTGCGAAGTGAATGACTGCATCAAAGTCATATTGTGCAAAAACTGCTTCCATTTTTTTAAAATCACGAACATCTGCTTTTACAAAGTCCGGATGCCTGCCACAGATACTTTCAATGCGATCAATTACATTGTCATAGCTGTTAGATAGATTATCAACGATGACGACCTGTTCACCGCGGTTTAGTAGCTCAACAACGGTATGACTCCCAATATAGCCGGTACCACCAGTAACTAAAATGTTCATTTGTTTTTAATCACTCCTCTGTATAGTCATGGTCATTGCTAAATTGTAACCTACATCTGATAATTTTGATAGGAACCGTAATGCACTAAATCTTTCACCTTTTTGCGAGAAAATTGTGTGTTCACATAGTTAAGTGTCTACAAATGATTTGACGGATTTATGCTGATCTGCTGCTCGTATAGTGCTGATCAAAGGGTGAGATTATCATATCTGTTTAGGGCTGCTTAATGCTGTAAAGGCCTGTAGTAAGGCACTTGTAGGTGTTGGCGGCTTTGCCCGGCAGGGTTTTTTGTGCTATAATATGGGCTGTTAGGAGTGGGAAATGAATCTGATTGAGACTAAAGTGACACGTAGAAGAATGAAGTATGGAGCGATGCGTAAGAATACGATTACAGAGACCGTATCGGACGGTTATCTGTGCCCTAAATGTAAAAAGTTGGTCAGTTATGTGCCGGTCAGAAGACTGCGCCGCTGTGTTTATTGTAATCAGGAATTGTTCTGGGGCCCTGAAAAAGATAAAGAAGCGGATTGATGATCCTAAGCTGGACGAAACAAAATATCATGGTTCTCCGTTATGTAGACGGAGGACTATTTTTATGAAGACGGAAAATATATACTGCCAATCCCTGTGAAATTGTCTGATTATCACTTTCTGCTCAGCCGAGATCCCATCACACGGATAACTGAAAATTTAGACCGCCGAAGACCACCACCTTGTTCTAAAAAGTCAATTCGCGCTCCGGCCTTCGGCGAGCGTGATTTCCGGATAACTACCCTAGAATTAAATAGATCAGCGATTAGAGCATGAAGATTGCTTCTTTGATTACCTCGGCCACCGTCGGGTGCGGGAAGATCTGGGCTTTGATTTTGTCCAGTGTTAGTTTCTGCTTGATCATAATCCCGACCGCCACGATAAACTCGGAGGCGTAAGGGCCCATAAGCTGGCAGCCGGCCAGGGTCATGCTCTCCTCGTCTAAAATCAGTTTGCAGAGGCTGGCTTCGCGCTCGGTTTCCGCCTGATAGCGCCCCGAATATGAGAAAGGCAGCTCGACTTTGCGATAGGGCTTACCCGCCTGCTCCATTTCAGCCTCGGTCAGTCCGACCCAGGCCACTTCCGGGCTGGTATAGATCACGCTGGGGCAGTTCAGATAGGATACCTCGTCTTCCCGGCCGAGGATCGTGCTGACCGCCACCTCCGCCTCCCGGTACGCCGCATGGGCCAGCATCCAGCTGCCGTTGACATCGCCAACGGCATAGACTCCTGGCACATTGGTGCGACCCTGAGCGTCGGTCCTGACAGCGCCGTTTTGCAGCTCAATGCCGAGCGTTTCCAGTCCCAGACCGGATATCGCCGGACGGCGCCCCGCAGCGCAGAGCACGCAATCGGCCGCCAGCTCCTGACTGAGTCCGTCCTGCTCATAGTTGACACAATCCGCGCCGATATTTGTGACCTTGGCGCCGAGCAGGAAACGGATGCCTTTCTGCTCCAGATCTTTCAGCAGCAGTCCGCTGAGCTGTGGATCCGCCTCGCCCGCGATCTGATTTCGCAGCTCGATCACCGTGACTTCGCTGCCGACCGTCCGGTAATAACTCGCCATCTCCAGTCCGATCACGCCAGCGCCGATCACAACCAAATGGGGCGGGATCTCGGTCAAATCGAGGATGCCCCGGCTCGTCACGGCAAAGCCCGATTCCAGCGCTTCATTCAGACCCGGAACCGGCGGGATTATAGGTACGGAGCCGGTGGCGATAATTAGATTTCGACCCAAGTATTTTTTGCCGCAGGCGTCCTGCAGGCAGAACAGATCACCGTCACGGCCGCTGATCCGGGCTGCAGCTTCGATGATTTCAACGCCGGCTGCTTTCATCTTCTGCTTGACCCCGGCCACCAGCATGCGCACGACTTTATTCTTGCGCTTGATTACCTGAGCCTGGTCATACGAAGTAGCGGCCGTCTTGATGCCAAAGGCCTGGCTGTTTCGAGCCTGATAGTACAACTTGGCTGAATTGAGCAGTGTTTTCGACGGGATACAGCCTTCGTTGAGGCAGACACCGCCCAGCTTGTTTTGCTCGAACAAGGCGACCGTGAGCCTTGCTTCCCCGGCGCGTTCGGCTGCCGCATATCCGCCCGGGCCTCCGCCTATAATCAACAGATCGTAGATCATGGTTTCTGTCATCATTCCTAAATCCCCTTTATCATTGCCGACAAGTTCAAACCCTCAGCGTTAGGCTCAAAACTCGTTTGTGAATTGCTCCTTGATGCGACCGTAACGATAGGCCCGGATCAATTCCTCGAGCTCGGCGATCATGCCGTCCCATTCCCGGCCCAGATCGGTATCGCCTTCGATTAAACGCCGCGGCATCTCTTCGACGATCTGCAGAGTAGGCGTATAGGAACCCAGATCGTTGACAATGCTGTAGTCCAGGCTGTGATGCTGAGCCAGAGCCAGATGATGGGAATTGAAGATCAGGGTGTAGCCGGCGATTCCCGTCTTCGGCTGATAGGCTTTGGCGATACCGCCGTCGATCACATAGAGCTTGCCATTGGCCTTGACCGGGCTCTCGCCGTCTTTGATCTTGACCGGCACATGGCCGTTGATAATATGCGAGATCTCCGGGTCGAGACCGAATTCTTCCAATATCTGCCGCGCGACTTCTTCTTGCTGGGCCAGCGTGTAATAGGGATTGTAATGCTCTTTGCGGATAGCTTTGTCCTCGACAAAGAAATTCTCGAAGGTCGACATCTGACTCTTGCCGAAGAGCGGTGATTTGTGTCCGGACCAGAGATACCACATCAGATCTTCTGCTTGCTTCTTTTGTCTGGGCTCCGAAGTCAGGAAATAAGCGTCCTGGATCAAGAGATTGAGCATGTCCATCAGCGCCTTGCCGCCGTATTCCTTGCCCTTGAGCTTCATAGTATCGAAGCTGCCGTCTTCCCGGAGCGGGATACAGCCGTGGAAGAGCAGATTGCTATTGACCGTTTTATACATGCTGCCGCAGGAATAGAGGAAACGGATATGCCGGTGCAGAGGCTCCGAGTGCAGGAAAGAGGCCCTGATGCCGTGCATCAGATCTTTTTCCTCCTCTGTCAGTTTGAGCGGATCTTTGGGATCAATGGTGGGGAAATTGGTATCGAGCAGCGGATATTCCTGATCGCCGTGCTTATAGACACCCCGTTCAAAATCTATTTTTTTCAGCACAATCCGATCGTCCATACCATATTCGGGATGGCGCTCCAGGAGCTGGCCTTCCAACTTGAACTGGATGATGGAAATCGCCTTGTGCATCCGTGCGGCATGGGAGGAATCGACTTGATCATACTCATTCTTGTCGAGAATCTTGGGCTGGAATCTGGCGCACTTGTCCCGGCCGTAGACGGCTTCGGCAAAGGATGACAAAGGCCGGAGATTCAGGTCGTAGCCGTCTTCCAAGGCATCGAAATTGTTGTAGCCGATACCGATGCGCAGCACACTGGTCATGCAGACTTCATTGCCGGCAGCGGCGCCCATCCAGAGGATGTCGTGATTGCCCCACTGGATATCCACTACCGGGAAGTTGATCAGTTCTTCCATGATGCGGTGAGGACCCGGGCCGCGGTCGAAGATATCGCCGAGAATATGCAGGGAATTGACACAGAGATTCTGAATCATATTGCACATGGCGATGATGAAGCTCTTGCTGGCGTCGGCTTCAATGATAAAGCGGATAATGCTCTCGATATATTCCTTTTTATTTTGCTCTTCATAGCCTGTGAACAATAGCTCCGTGATAATATCGTAGTACAGCTGCGGCGTCTTGCGGGCAATGTTTTCCCTTGAGGATTTGGTTCCGATATAGTGGCAAAGATCAACCAGACGGAAGATAACAATCCGAATCCATTCCGGATTCAGGCGGTCCGATTCTTTCAAAATCTGCAGTACCCGGACCGGATCATAGACCAGATTCGCCAGCTGATTTTGTTCCTCGGTAGTCAGTTTGTTGGCAAAAAGTTCGGAAATCTTGGTCCGGATATTTCCTGAGGCGGAGCGCAGCAGATGCAAGAAAGCCTTGTCCTCTCCGTGCAAATCGCTGAAGAAATACTCTGTTCCTTTGGGCAGGGCTTTCAGAGCATTGAGATGGATGATCTCGGCCGTAGCCGCCTTGATATTGGGATATTCTTTAGCTAATAATTGCAGATATTTGTCAGAGTTCATTGATATACTCTCCTTTGCCGGTAGATTCTTATTGTACCCAGTATATTTGTATTGTGCTCCAATTTTAATCCATCTGTAGCTGTTATGCCATCATGGGTTGAGACTGTTGATGGTTAATACTGTCTATTTGGTTTAAAACAGAGATTACTGCGCAGTCACGAAAGCCTTGTATTAGCGTGATACATCATGTAAGAATGCCCGCGAAACAAGTCTGAAACCCTGCAGCTAAAATACTCTTGTTTAGGATTAGCGGGTAATATTCAGCATAATATGTGCAAGAAAAATGCCAGTATTTGTTAAAAACCCTGTAACGCACTCAGAGACCGGCTTTCATGAAATCTTGTTTAAATAAAAACCGGAAAAAACGGAATAATTGCCGGCTTAATTCTGCGTATTGTTGTAAAGCATACAGGCTTTAATATTGCGTATTGCAGGAAAATTATGGATATCTATACTTGCGTATCGTCTGTTAAGGAGCCGCTTGAGCGAGGCATCCACAACAAAGCGATGTTGCTGTTCAAGCAATATATGCTGGTTGGAGGTATGCCGATGAGCGTTGTGGCTTTTTTGGAGAGCCGCAAAGACTTTGGCAAGTCAGATCTTGAAAAACGGGATATTCTGGAGCTTTATCGAAACGACATTATGAAAATTAATGCACAGTACCGCTCCAAGGTTTTGGCGATTTTTGATCAGATTCCCGGCCTGTTGTCCCGGCATGAAAAAAGAGTGGTGTTCAACCGTATCGTGGAAAACTCCACCGCTGACCAATACGAAGAAACCTTCTTCTGGCTTTCCGATTCCATGATCTGTAACGAGTGCCGTCGTGTGAGCGATCCTAATGTCGGTCTGTCTCTTACGGAATCCGATACCTATATAAAATGCTATATGGGCGATACGGGACTTCTTGTCAGCCACGCCTTTGACGAAAATGAACTTTTTGAAGATGAAATTTATAAGCAGGTACTCGCAGGCAAGCTGGGTTTAAACGAAGGCATGCTCTACGAAAACGTTATTTCTCAGATGCTGGTAGCGAACGGACATCGCCTATTTTTCTACACCCAATATAATGAAGAAAAGAAGCGCAACGATATTGAAATCGACTTCATTATCTCCAATAAGAGCAAAACCAAGTACAAGATCTTTCCAATTGAAGTCAAATCCGGCACGAACTATTCAGTGAAATCACTTATAAAGTTTAAAGAGAAATACGGGAGTCGAATCGGTTGCGGCTATGTCATACACACGCGCAACTTGAGCGTAAAAGAGGATATCATCCGCATTCCGCCCTACATGACGATATGTCTGTAGCCATCCTGTGAATGCTTGCGTTTTTGCCTGCCACCTCCAATTTTACTAATGAACAGCTTTAAGACCTGGCGCAACTTTTATTTTTGCAGGGAGCATTGATTTTAGTGTGTTATAAGGGCGCGTTCTACAAAATTGCAAAAAATGGTCAGTTATGTGCCGGTAAGGAGACTGCGCCGCCATGAGTTGAGACTGTTGATGGTTAATACTGTCTATTTGGTTTAAAATAAGGCAGATACCGGGCGAGGACTTTAGCTATCTGCCGTTTGCGATAATTTTGCAGTCCGTTCACAGCTCCGGAGCTGACAAGATTGCCCCGGAGTACACGAACCGCAGGGATCGACAGTCCATCCCGCTCCGGTACTGACGAGATTCGGAATATATTATGAAACTTAGCATCATAAAGCTGAGATTGCTGTTCGCCCGTTATAACCGGCTGCTGCGCTTTGCGGTGACCGGGCTGGTGATTGTTCTGGTCGTTATTGCGGCCAGGCAGCAGTTTGCCGGGATCAAGCTGGATGAGATACGTCGGGCGGCCCGGGAGTTATCCGTGCCCAGATTGTTGTGGAGTGCTCTTCTCGGGCTGGCCTGCTTCCTGATTGCCGGAATTTATGATGTGGTTCAAGATTATTTCCATGCCAGCGCACTCAGCAAATTCAAGCTCTTGTGGATCGGCTGGACCTCACAGGCGTTCGGCCGTTTCTTAGGTTTCGGCGGTCTGTCCGGAGGCGCCCTGAGACTTAAACTATACCAGCGCTATCACAGCAACCGGGACAATACAATGGGCTATGCCGCGCGCATCTGGGCTTCCGGGCTGACCGGAGTCTGCATGTATCTTATGCTGGGGCTGCCTTTGCCGTCGGGATCTATGAGCCTTTCCTGCTTCTCTTGTGCTTCGTGTTCAGCCTCTATTTACCGTTTTACTATCTGACCGGCTTGATCAAAATCGGCCGCCTCAATATCCGCGATTCTCAGATCGGTAAGATGCCGCTGCGGGAAAAGCTGAGCCTGCATCTGGTTTCTTTGCTGGAATGGCTGGGTTCTTTTACTTTCTTTGCTTACACTATCCGCCTGTTCTCGCCCGGCGTTAATTTGCCTTTGCTGTTTTTCGTGTTTGTGGCTGCGACTGCCCTCGGCTATATGTCTTTCATTCCGGGCGGCTTCGGCAGCTTCGATCTGGCAGCCATCAGCATGCTGGGGATAATAGGGCTGGAGAAAGAGAAAGTCGTACTGTCGCTTTTGCTGTATCGGCTGATTTTCTTCTTTTTACCCTTTTTTCTGTTTACGACAATCTTGGGTATCAACAGTTTCCTGAGATTCCGGCGCCGGAAAAGACCACGGCATAAGAGCCAAGAACTTCCGAAAGGCACAGAGAGAAACATATTGAAGGATGCAGGGTTGGAATAGCCCTGGGGAAGGTACAGAATGAAACATATTTATCCAGCGATTTTTGTAAAAGAAAAAGAGGGGGGTTATTCTATATATTTCCCCGATATTGAGGGCTGTTATTCTCAAGGAGACAATGTAGATGACGCCTTTGCTATGGGCAAAGACGCTCTGGCATTGTGGTTGGCTCATGCTGAAGATAAACAAATGCCCATCGCTCCGGCATCAAAAGCAAGTGATATTACTCCTAAGAAGAATGAAACTGTTGCGCTGATCGAAGTGGATACAGATATTTATCACAAAGAGTGGGGTAATAAATCGGTGAAGAAGACCCTGACTATTCCTGCCTGGCTTAATGCCAGGGCGGAAGAAGCCGGAGTAAACTTTTCCCAAACTCTACAAGAGGCACTGAAAGAGAAACTATTATCTAGCTGATAAGAGAGATATAACAAGATTTTGGCAGGTATATATTGAATATATCTGTTTCCTGCGAGTAGTCATTGTATTGCGAGGGTGATGAAATGGATTTTGAAAAACTGGGCTTGTTCTATCTGGGACGCGAAATTGATGCGGCCACAAATGAGAAGACCGATAATCTATTGCTGTACGATGCCAAAGACCTGACCACTCACGCCATGTGCGTGGGTATGACGGGCAGCGGCAAGACAGGTCTTTGTGTCGGCTTGCTGGAAGAGGCGGCGATGGACCGAATTCCGGCGATTGTGGTCGATCCCAAAGGCGATATGACGAATCTTCTGCTCAGCTTCCCTGACATGAAGGCAACGGATTTTGAGCCTTGGGTCAGGACGGAAGAGGCAGAGGCGAAGGGTATTTCTGTGCAGGAATATGCCGCGCGGCAGGCCGAGACCTGGCGCTCGGGCCTGGCGGGCTGGGGCATTGCGCCGGAGCGGATCAGAACTATGCGGGAGACAACAGAGTTTGCGCTCTACACACCCGGCAGCTCCGCCGGCAAGCCGCTGTCTATTCTGAAGCTGTTAAATGTTCCTGCCCCGCAAGTGGCGGCGGACAATGAACTGATGGCCGAACAGGTATCGGGCACAGCCTCCGGCCTCTTGAGCTTGATCGGAATTGAGGCCGATCCTTTGCAGTCCAGAGAGCATATCCTGATTGCCAATATCTTGCATCAGAGCTGGGAACAGCGGCAACAGCCGGATCTGCCCCAGCTGATCGCCGCCATTCAAAATCCGTCCTTCTCGCGCGTAGGAATTATGGAGCTGGAGGATTTCTTCCCGCAAAAAGAGCGCTTCGCTTTAGCTTTGCGCTTTAATAATCTCCTGGCGTCGCCGCAATTTTCCGGTTGGCTGGAGGGCGAAAGCTTAGATATTGACAATCTGCTCTATACAGAGGCCGGCAAACCGAAAATATCTATCCTCTCGATCTCTCACCTCAACGATAATGAGCGGATGTTCTTCGTTTCTTTGCTGCTGAATCAGCTGGTGAGCTGGATGCGAGCTCAGCCCGGTACTTCCAGTCTGAGAGCGCTGTTCTATATGGATGAGATCTTTGGTTATTTCCCTCCCGTTGCCAATCCGCCTTCCAAGCAGCCTTTGCTGACTTTGCTGAAGCAAGCCAGAGCCTATGGCCTGGGTATAGTGCTGACGACACAAAATCCGGTAGATCTGGATTATAAGGCATTGGCCAATATAGGCACCTGGTTTATCGGCCGCCTGCAGACTGAGCGCGACAAAGCCAGACTGCTGGACGGACTGGAGGGCGCGGCGGTTGCTTCCGGTTCCGCTTTCGACAGGCGCAGCATGGATGCACTGCTGTCCGGCCTGGGGAAGCGCAGATTCCTGATGAATAATGTGCACGAGGCTGAACCTGTTCTCTTTGAGACCCGTTGGACCATGTCTTATCTGGCCGGTCCCCTGCTGCGCAACCAGATTCGGGAGCTGACCGCCGGCAGAGATACCGAAGGCGGTACAGGCACCGCAGTAGGTACAGGCGCGGTAGCCGGTATAGATGCTGCAGCCGGTACAGG
>JAAZGH010000024.1 GCA_012511325.1 Clostridiales bacterium
AACTTAGGTCGGACAGTGATTTAATGGCTGCGGCAGAGGCTGTATTATTTGCTGCCGGGGATCCAATAGCCGTCGATGTCCTGGGCAAGATACTGGAGCTTTCCGGCGCAGAGACGGTTTTGCTGTTGGAGCAACTGCAACGGAAATATCAGCGGGATGTTCAGACGGGCTTAATGCTAAGAATAATAGACAATAAAGCTTTCTTGACAGTAAAGCCGAAGCTGAAAGAAATAGTGTCGCGCCTCTATCGTCCTCAGAACAGACCCGCCTTATCTCAAGCCAGCTATGAAACACTGGCAGCCATAGCTTATAATCAGCCTTGCACCAGAGCTCAGGTGGAGGAGATCAGAGGTGTCAACAGTGACGGTATCATTAGCAGATTGCTGGAAAGAAATTTGATCCGGGAAGCAGGTACTCTGGACTTGCCGGGGAAACCTGCGATCTTCACTGTTACGGATCATTTTTTGATTGAATTCGGACTCAAATCGGCTCAGGATCTGCCCGCTGCGGATTTTGTCATGTATAAGACATTGGATGCGCTGGACAAGCAGTTTCAGTACCAGAAATATGAGGTGGAAGATTGATGACGCGAGCAATTGCTCTGGATGGACTCTCAGGAGCGGGGAAAAGCACAATCGCCAAAGCGCTTGCCAATACTCTCGGCATTAATTATCTGGATACGGGTGCAATGTATCGGGCACTAGCCTATGCTGCGAAGCAAGAACAGATCCCTTTAGACATAGAAGATCTGGTAGCAGCCTGGTTGGATCAGAGCGGGCTGGAGCTTGTACTTGCCAGGACAGGACAAAAGACTTTACTCCATGGTGTAGATGTGAGCGCTGATATACGTTTGCCGGAGATATCAAAGCTATCATCCGCTATCAGCGCCTTGCCGTCGGTGCGCCATTACTGTGTTGAAATGCAGCGGCAATTGGCGGATCAGCAGATGCCGTTGGTGCTGGATGGCAGAGATATCGGCAGCTATGTTTTGCCTCGGGCGGATTTTAAATTTTACCTTGAGGCAACTGCGGCGGAGAGGGCGAGAAGACGCTGGCGGCAGATGCAAGACGACACTCAAGGCATGGCGACACAAAGTTATGATCAGGTGCTGACAGAGATCATCAAGCGCGATCAAAATGACAGCAGCAGGAAATTAGCACCGGCAGTTGCCGCCCCCGATGCTATTAAGATTGAAACAACCGAACTGACCGTTTCGGAAGTCTTGCAGCGGATTTTGCGATTGATGCGGGTCAGAGCTGCTGAGGATCCGAAACTGGGAGATTTTTGGCAGCAGTATTTGGTTTCGGATTCGGTGTCAGGCGCTGAGAATAAAAGGTAGATCGGCTTATGCAGCAAAATAATGATCAAGACCGCAAAGAGAAAAGGAAAGCAATAGCGCGCAACAGCCGCTTGCGGTGGCCACTGGCCTATCTGATTGGAATTCCCACCGCTCTTTTATACAGAGTCAGCTATGAGGGGCTGGAGAATATCCCGCGGGAACCGTTTTTTGTGGTTGCAAATCATCGCAGCTTATTGGATCTGCTCGCTTTACAGTTTAAGATGCCGCGTTGGGTGCACTGGATCGCCAAACAGTCCTTATTTTCAATTCCCGTTATCGGCTGGTTTGTACACAGGCTAGGCGCAATTCCTCTGACCAGGGATCGCAGAGATTCCAGAGCGGTCAGAACTGTTTTGCAATTAGCAAAAGAAGGTTGCTCTATCGGTATATTCCCCCAAGGCACGCGGGTTAAAGAAGCGGATCTGAACAAAGTGTTGCCCAGCGGCAATGCTGCCAATCTGGTGAGCCGTTCCGG
This sequence comes from Clostridiales bacterium, assembly GCA_012511325.1. Classification (GTDB taxonomy): domain Bacteria; phylum Bacillota; class Clostridia; order Saccharofermentanales; family DTU023; genus UBA1046. The sequence goes on from JAAZGH010000024.1 coordinate 1,815, forward strand.
TCTTTCGGTCCTGCCGGTAGCCTTTGCCAGGGAATGGAAATTGTTCAGGAAACAGCGGATTATTATTGGCAGACCCTTCAAAATTGACAGACCTTCCGACAAATCTCGACAAAAAGAGGAGTTCTCCCGGATCATGATGGATATAATGCGCAAAATATTTGCTCTGGCTGATCTGGAGTGGCAGCCTGAAAGAGCGAGTAAATACGGGTCAGAGGAACAGCGGAATTGATGCAGATAGAATTGGCCCAATATGCAGGTTTTTGTCCCGGAGTACGCCGGGCTATTGAGACCGCTTATCGCAATTGCCATGATGAAAACAGCACTTGGATGTTAGGTGAAATTGTCCATAACAAGCATGTCATCCAAGAGCTGCTGAACAAAGGTCTCAAATTGGCCAGAACATTGGAAGAGATACCGGATTATGCCCGGGTCATTATCCGGGCTCATGGTGTCGCCCCGGAGATCATTGAAAAATTGCAAGCTAAGCACTGCGAAATAATTGATCAGACCTGCCCTTTTGTTACGAAAGTGCAGAAGCTGGCGGCAGAGGCAGCAAAATGCGGTGCCGGCCTGATTATTACAGGGGATCCCGACCATCCGGAAGTGAGAGGTTTGGTAGGTCATTATGGCGCGCCTCCGATCATTATTAACAATATAGCTGAGGCCGAAGCAGCTGATTTTGATGGCGGCGACTGGATGTTGGTGTCACAGACAACCTTTTCCGCTGCCCAATTTGAGCAAATCTCTAAAATATTGAACAAGAAAATTGCAAATTTACGTGTATTTGATACAATATGTGTTACGGCTGAACAAAGGCAGGCGGAAGCGGCAGAACTGGCTGCCAGATCCGACCTGATATTTGTTCTAGGCAGTTCTACCAGTTCCAACACCATGAAATTGGTAGAGGTTTGTGCCAGCCGTAATTCCAATGTGCGCCTGATAGAAGATCCTGAGCAAATTGAAGATTTGCTCAGACAGAATATAACGGCGCAAAAGAAAATTGGTATAACTGCCGGGGCGTCCACGCCACAAGGCATGATCAGGGAGGTTATCCAGAAGATGAAAGAACAGGAAGGTCTCGTAGCTCAGGAAGAGAAGGAGACAGCTCTTACGCATCAGCCGGAAAAAGAGCAAGAGTCGTTGGTAGCAACAGCGGAAGAGTTTATTGCGGCTGAACCCGAGGCGCAGGCAAGAACTGAAGATTTGCCGGAAGCAACCACAACCGTTGAAGAAGAAGTTGTGGAGCCCGAAGAGACAGCTGAACCGGTGACAGAAGATGCCGAGGCAGCCGAATTGCCTACCGAAGCTACAGAAACAGTAAATGAAGCGTTAAAGGCCGAAGCTGAGGCAGAAGTCGCGGAAGAAGCAGCGACAGTCGAAGCGGAGGAGGAAACTGCAGAATCCTCAGGTGAGGAGCCAACGACAGAAACAGAGGCAGAAGCTACAGAGCCCGCAGAGATGGATGAAGTGGCTGAAGATGCAGAGGCGGAGCAAGAAGACCATGCCGAGGTCAGCTTTTCAGATTTCATAGACAGCATTCCTCAGCTAAAGCGCGGCAGTATCGTAACTGGTATTGTAGTGCGCAAGGACGACAACTATGTCTATGTCGATGTTAAAGACAAATCTGAAGGCAGGATACCCCTGAAAGAATTTGAAAACGATCCCGAGTATGATTTAGAGGCAGCTGTAAAGAATTATGCTGAGATGGAAGTCTATGTGCGCCATATTCGCAATACGGACATGGGCAAAGAGATTACACTTTCCAAAGCCAGGGTAGATTGTTCCAAGCACAAGGCCCAAATCGAAAAAGCATTTAAGGAGAAAACACCTGTTCAAGTAAAAGTAGTAAATGTTGTTAAAGACGGTGTTATCTGTGCCTATGGCAGTGTGGATATTTATGTCCATCGTACCCAGCTGGATCTTCATATGGTCGATGATCTTGAGCCCTATCGCGGTGAATCATTTGAGATTCTGGTCACGCAATTTGATGCCAACCGCAAGCGCCCCAAAGTCGCCGGATCCAGACGTTCACTGCTGCAACGCGAGCGTCGCAGAATGGCGGAAGAATTCTGGAACAATATCGACATCGATAAATTTTATACGGGCACAGTCAGGAATCTTACTGATTTCGGCGCTTTCGTTGATATCGGCGGTGTGGACGGACTTGTTCATATCAGCGAGCTATCCTGGAATCGCATTAAGCATCCGAGCGAAGTTGTCAATGTTGGCGATAAGATCGAAGTTTTCGTCAAGGACTTTGACCGCGCAGCCAGGAAAATTTCCCTCGGCTATCGCCTGCCTGAGAATGATCCCTATAAAGATATCGAGAGTAAATTCCCGGTTGGCTCTATCGTCCGCGGTATTGTAGTGCGTATGTTCCAGTTTGGCGCTTTCGTTGAGATTGCTCCAGGCGTAGATGCACTGTGCCATATTTCGCAAATTTCGGATTTTAGATTGAATCGTCCCAATGATGTCTTGGCCATCGGCATGGAGATTGATGCCCGTGTGTTGGAAGTTTCCAATGAAAGCAGACGCATCAGCATCAGTATCCGCGAAGTGGAACCCATCAATCCGTCCGAAGAAGTCCGGGCTGAGATTGAGGCTAAACAGCAGCGCCGCCGCGAACAGCGTGAAAGCAAGCAGCCGAAGCGCGAAAAGCGCGAGCGCCGTAGCAAGCGCGAGTCCAAGGAAGAGGCGATGCCAACCAGCTATGTTGACAATCATACTCCGACCTCAATGGCTGAACTGGCCAATATTTCTGCCGTTACAGATGGAGGCGCCGAACTATTGGATAAGCTGATGGGCGATAAAGCGAAAACAACTGAAGAAAAAGTCAAAGAAGAAGTCGAAACTGAAGAGAAAGTTAAAGAAGAAGTCGAAGAGGACGTCAAAGAAGAAGGCAAAGAGGACGACGTCAAGGAGGACGTCAAAGAAGAAGATATAGATGATCCGGCAGCAGTTGTTGAAGAAGCTGAACCTGATGCAGAGATGGCGGAAGCCTGCTGTGAAACAGAAATGCCTGCGGAAGAATAGCGCTGCAGCGATTCCTTGAGCCCTAAAAACAAATAGCAATAAAGGAGCCGCCCCGGAACGAGGCGGCTCTTTACTGTAGTGTCGTCTCAGCTTGGCTGCTATTCTGCCAGTTTGCGCAACGAATCCCTGAAGATTGCCGCTGCCGCCAGAGCTTTATCAATCTCAATAAACTCGTTGATCTGATGCGCTACTTCCGGATCACCCGGGAAGCTCATGCCGAAGGCGCAAATATTTGGCACGGCGCGGGCATAGGTTCCGCCACCCATAGTAACGGCTCTGGCATTCAAGCCGGTGCTCTTGGAATAGATGTCCATCAAAGTAGTAATAAGATAAGAATCCTTGCCCAGATTGAGAGGCCCATCCTCACTTGTAATTTCGATAGTAATTCCCTCCGGCGCAAATTTCTGCCGCATCCGTGCCAGCGCAGCCGGGAAATCCATCGTGACAGGATAGCGAACATCCAGCCTTAAAGCGGCTTTATCAGTATCTATGCTCAAAAGTCCGGCATTAACCGTTGTTAGTCCGGAATCATCTTCGAAAGCCAGCCCCAGGCCGGCGCCATCTGTTTCGAAGCCCAGATACTTCTGATAGAAATCAACGACCGGATCGGAAATGCCAAGCTTTGACAATTCCGCCATAGCCATCGAGATAGCATTTTCGCCCAGATCAGGCATGGAGGCATGGGCTGTCTTGCCCTTGAAGATAAGCTCTTTAATTTTCCCATCCTCTCCTTTATAGGTGACAGTGCAATCACCGGGCACCATATTGACTGCTTCGCCGCCTTGGGCGCTGAGGATTTGCTCCTGACCTTGGCGCCGCCAGGTGAACTCCGGCCGGGAAATACCTTTTTCGGCATAGACGGCAGGGAAATCGGCATCGGCAGTAAAGCCGCTGACCGGAATTTCCTCATTGGCGGTATAGTATTCCATACAAGTACTGCCATTTTCCTCATTAGTGCCGACAATCAGACGGATGCGCTTGTTGGGCCGGAAATCGGGATCATCTGCCAGGGCGCGCATAGCATACATGACTGAAACCGCCGGGCTTTTATTGTCGCTGGTGCCGCGTCCATAGATAAAGCCATTCTCTACCACCGGAGTAAAGGGATCACGATCCCAACCGGCACCGGCAGGCACCACATCAAGATGGCATAGAGCGGCAACCATCTCCTCACCGCTGCCCATTTCCAGATAAC
>JAAZGH010000242.1 GCA_012511325.1 Clostridiales bacterium
AGGTTGCAATGTGATTCCGTAATCGTAACCCCGGACCATCCACTGGCTCTGGTACTGATAGACAGATTAGAAGCTGGCGGAGTTAAAGCTTTCGGCCCCTCTGCGGCTACAGCTCAACTGGCATCCAGCAAGATCTTTGCCAAAGAAATTATGAACCGTCTGTCGATTCCTACTGCTGCGGCAAAAGTATGTTGCTCACCTCAGGAGGCTCTGACTTTTCTGATAGATTGTCGCTATCCAATAGTAATTAAAGCTGATGGACTGGCTCAGGGGAAAGGCGTTTTGATCTGCATGGATCGGGCTGAGGCTACACAGGCTGTGACAGATCTGATGGAGAATCGAATTTTCGGTGCGTCCGGGAGTAGAATTTTAGTCGAGGAGTTTCTGACTGGCCCGGAAGTGACAATGCTCTGCTTCAGTGATGGAAAGAATCTATTGCTTTTGCCAAGCTCCAGGGATCACAAGCGGATCGGCGATGGGGATACCGGGCCTAATACAGGCGGTATGGGCGCAATTGCTCCCATAGCTGAAATTAATTCTGAATTGCAAGAGAGAATTCTTAATACAGTCTTTAAACCGGTAATTGAGGAAATGGACAGATTAGGCACTCCTTTTAAAGGCATACTTTATGGCGGCTTGATGCTGACTGATAACGGCCCTTATGTTATTGAATTCAACGCGCGCTTTGGCGATCCTGAAGCTCAAGCCGTATTGCCCTTGGTTAAGAATGATCTTTATACGCTTTTAAAGGCCACTATGGCCGGGGAGCTTGACAAATACCAACTGGAGTACGACGGCGACTTTAGTTGCGTTGTGATGATGGCTTCGCAAGGATATCCGGGGAAATATCAGACAGGCTATACTATCTCCGGTTTGGATAAGGTGCAGGACGCCTTTGTCTATCATTCCGGAACCGAGAAGATTAACGACCGGTTTGTGACTTCCGGCGGCCGAGTACTTGGGGTTTCGGCTCAGGCGGATAGTCTGGATTCCGCGATTGCCAAAGCCTATTCTGAACTCGCCAAAATAAGTTTTAATAACAATGTTTATCGTCGTGACATCGGCAGGAATTTGAGGTGAAGATGGTCCGAATCGTACTATTTGGCGGTACTTTTGATCCCTTTCATCTGGCCCACCTCAGGCTGGTTAATACAGTATCGGCATTAGGCAAATATGATGAGATTATAGTGATGCCGACAGGACCATCTCCGCATAAGGAACGGCGTATCTCTTTTGCCGGCTATCGATATGAAACAGCTAGGCTAGCCCTGTGTGTTTCTGAAGGAAATGTTTCTGTTTCCGATACCGAAATTGTTGAAACCGGCATCAGTTACACGATTAGAACTGTACGGCGATTTAAAAAAACATATGCTGAAAAATTTGGATCTGAGCCGAAGATTGATTTACTGATTGGATCGGATTCTCTACTGGTGATTGAAAATTGGTATCAATCCGATCTATTGCTCAAAGAGGTTGACTTGCTGGTGGCAATAAGGGGAAATGGCCAGGCTGATGAAATCTGGTTTGTAGCGGACAACCTGCGGCAAAAATATCAAGTTGGGATTGAGTTCTTGTCATTGGAGCCTTTGGCTATTTCCAGCACGGAGATCAGGGCTAAGCTAATTGCAGGTGAAAAAGCTGATCACCTGCTGCCGGCCGGCGTGAGTGAGTTTTTGTCGGAGCAGCGTGTGTTTTCCTTTTCAGATGCTATGTCTGTATTCAGTGATCGGGAATGGTCATATCTGCAAAGACTGGAACAGTTGCAATGGCCGCTTTTAGATCAGGAGCGGCGAGTTCATGTTTTGAATGTGATGCAATACGCAGTTCATCTGGCACTTAAGCATAATGTGGATCCCTGGCAAGCTGCGGTAGCGGGTTTACTCCACGATATTGCAAAAAATTTGCCACTATCGGAACAATATGATTTATGCCGGGATAGCTTTGATGAGCTGCATGATAAGATTGTACATGCCCCTGCCAGCGCTGTTTACGTCAGTTCAGCGCTAGGTATCTCAGACCAAGACATTTGTTCAGCCATTCGCTGGCATACAACCGCACATCCGCAATTAAGTGATCTGGGAAAGATTATCTATCTAGCAGACAAAATCGAATTCGGCAGAGAATTCAAGTCATTATCGCCAATCAGGGAGAGAGCGGAATCTAATCTGGATAGCGCAATGTTGCTTTGCATGTCTGAGGTCTTTTGTGCTTTGCAGCGAAGGGGTTTAACAGCCCACCCCTATACACTGGCTGCATACGAAACTATAATGAGAAGAAATTCTGATCAACAGACTTAACCGGAATACTAAGAGGAGGAATATTGAATTGGATCTGGAAAGCAATCGGGAAATAACAGCTAAGTCACATAGAATCGCTGAAGAAATTAAGGCTGTTCTGGAGAGTAAAAATGGTCAAGATCTTGAACTTTTAGCTGTCGAGGACAAAACTACTTTAGCCGACTACTTCATTCTGGTCACTGGAACCTCTACAACCCATATTAAAACTCTGGCGGATGAAGTTATTTTTCAACTGAGAGAGCGCTTTGGCCTCTCGCCACATCACGTGGAGGGAGCTGATGACAGACGTTGGATATTGCTGGATTATGGTGATGTCGTCACACATATCTTTCATCCGGAAGAAAGGGACTACTACAGTCTTGAGCGGCTATGGACTACAACCGGGAATTATCGTGATCAGAATTCCGGGAAAGCAGAAATAACCGGATATACCGATTTAAATTAATCTCTATTGTTAAAGGATTGGCGCCTGTTAGCTACTAATGACGGCAGTTGATATCCAGATAATCTCTGTCTACAATCCCGGCATGTAAGTATATTACAAAAAGGGGATATAAGGACATGAGGAGAGAGCAAAAGCAGCCCATACGCTGGTTGATTATATTGATACAGGCAGTTCTGATCTTTTCGTTTGCGTCTATTATATACCCGCTTATACGTAATATCGTGACTTCAATGGAAGCTGATGAGACTACTGTGCTGACATTTGCTTCAAATATTGAAAGGAGCGCTACAACAGATAAATTTGGTTACTTTTATGATCAGGATGAGTATGTCAGTTCTGAACTTTTGCCGGTCTATATCATAGGTGAAGTCAGGGTTCCGGGTGTCTATCGGGTTACGCCCGGACAAATTTTAAATGAATTGATTGCTCTAGCCGGTGGTCTTACAGCAGAGGCTGCGCCTGAAGCGGTAAATCTGGCCTGCGAATTAAAATCTAATCAATTATATCGGATACCGTCTTTAACCGAACTCGCTGAAAATCCCGACATTTATCTGGAAGGTTCTGATACGGCAGAGCGATTTAAAGCGAAAAAGGTAGATATCAATTCGGCGGATCAGTCAGAGCTGGAAACATTGCCGGGTGTTGGTCCTGCGACAGCACTGGCTATCATAAAATATCGCGAACAGCACGGACCTTTCGAAATCATCGAGGATATTATGTTAATTCCGGGGATCAAAGAGGCTAGGTTCCGTAGTTTGGAAGACTTGATTACAGTTAACTAACAGCTTCCTATGCTTTGCATTTTGTTCCTGTCAATGTCCAACTGACTTGTGTTGACAGATTTATGTGCGACAGATAAAATATTCAGGCATGCGGCCTGATCTGATACGGTGGAATTAGCTCAGATGGTTAGAGTGCCAGGTTGTGGCCCTGGAGGTCGTGGGTTCGAATCCCATATTCCACCCCATTCTATATTGGGATGTAGCCAAGCGGTAAGGCACGGGACTTTGACTCCCGCATGCGAAGGTTCAAATCCTTCCATCCCAGCCATTGCGACCCACTAGCTCAGCCGGTAGAGCATCTGACTTTTAATCAGGGGGTCTGGAGTTCGAATCTCCAGTGGGTCACCAAAACAAAGGGGCGTAAAACGCCCCTTTGTTGACATTCTTACAGGTGATTAATTATGCATTTATTCAAACAATTGACGCGCATTAGCTTATTTAAAAATGTTGCTTCCTTTGCCGAGGAAATGCAAATTGATGAGAGGGATTTCATTCTGGCTGCCCGTGCCGTTTTTGAAAAATACTTTGCGCCTTTAAATCTGCCGGCACAGGTTGTTTTCAGATCGGATTATGGCAAATCCGAACCGACTGACAGGATGACTGATGCTCTGATTACTGATTTCAATAAAAGCGGTTGCAACCGTATCGTTGCAATTGGTGGTGGTTCGGTAATTGATATGGCCAAAGTGCTGATGATAAAAGATGCTCGTAAGACAGAAAGTATTTTTCTGCGGGAAGTTCCCATTGTTAAAGGGTATAAGCTAATTGCGGTACCAACAACTTGTGGTGCAGGCAGTGAAGTTTCACCTGTATCCATAGTGTCGTTGACGCGAAAAGGAACAAAAGTCGGTCTGTCCACTGAGGAAATTATTCCCGATCACGCCGCTTTGATTCCGCAATTACTGGAGGATATGCCCTACAGGGTTTTTGCGACTAGTGCTATTGATGCTTTGATACATGCGGTCGAAGCCTTTTTGTGTCCAAAGGCAAATGCTTATACCGATTTATTCAGCGAACAGGCAATCAGAACGATTTTAACAGGCTTTTGCACCTTGAGACAAACTGGGGAAACCGGAAGATTAAATTTATTAGAGGATTTCCTGATTGCCAGCAATATGGCCGGTATAGCTTTCGCCAATGCCGGTACCGGTGCAGTTCATGCTCTGAGTTATCCTCTCAGCACACAATATCATGTAACGCACGGCGAAGCATGTTATCAGTTTTTTACTGCGGTGCTTCACGAATATCAACATCAAAACCCGCAAGGTAAGATTCTGCGTCTCAGAGAAATATTGGCTGATACCTTAAACTGCGGAATGTCGGATGTATTTATTTTACTGGAGGATTTGCTTGATCGGGTAATTCCGAGGCAGCCACTGCATTGCTATGGCATGGCTGAAGCTGATATTGAATCATTTGCCGACAATGTCTTGGCCTCACAGGAGCGCTTATTGAGCCAGAGTTATTGTAGATTGAATCGTGAAGCGATTGTACGGATATATCGCTCTCTTTTATAAATTTTGTCTTCACTATACGGATTTGGCCCGACAAAGTTTCGCATATAAAAAGGCTATCTCCTTAGGAGATAACCTTTTCGCTACAAGCCATCAAATAGGCTTAAGCTGGTCGGAGTGACAAGACTTGAACTTGCGACCTCGTGCACCCCAAGCACGCACTCTAGCCACCTGAGCTACACCCCGAAGCATTGACGATTTTACTGTTAAAGGCAGAAAGTGTCAAGTTAACAGGCTGTAACAGATAGTATTTGCCCCCTGTTTTGTCAAACGACATCAAAGAGGATATTTGCGGTAGCTTCCAATATTTGCTGTCTGTTCCTTTAAGTATCGTAAAGAGAATAGTTTTGTTAAAATACAATTAGTATTTCAGAGGTAAATTGTATGGTGCGCCCAAAAGCTGAAACTAAGCCATTGGTGGAAATACATAGTGACGGTGCCTGTTCAGGCAATCCAGGGCCTGGCGGCTGGGCAGCAATTCTACGGTTCGGCGAGCATGAGAAGACAATCAGTGGCTTTGAACCCAGTACGACCAATAATCGTATGGAGCTGACGGCGGCGCTCAAGGCCTTGCAAGAATTAAATCAGCCATGCCGAGTCAAACTTCACAGCGACAGTTCATATCTGATCAATGCCTTCGAACATAAATGGCTGGATAAATGGATAAAGAATAACTGGAAAAACGCGGCCGGAAATCCCGTTAGCAATCCCGATTTATGGCGGGCTCTGATACAAGAGAATGACAGACATGAAATTGAGTGGATAAAAGTTAAGGGTCATGCCGATGATGAAGACAATATCCGCTGTGATAAAATGGCTGTTGATGAAATCAAGAGGAGACAATGAGTGATGAGCAAATACGACAAGGATAAGCGCTTTGACTTAAAGCCTGTTCGCATCAATCCGTCAGAAACAGAGCCGCTATTGGAAAAAGGCGAAGGTTCTGCGCCATTCCGGGAAGAGAATCTGCTTGAAATCGATCTTGAGCCTTTGGTAAATTTGGCAGGCGAGTCAATTGATGAAATTATCGCGGCGGATCCACTGGATGAGATGCTGGAGACTGTGATCGAGTCTGATCTGAAATTTGTCGGTCGCGTATTTACGGTTGAAGTTGATAAAGTTCTACTGTCGGACGGCAGACACTCACGCCGGGAGATAGTGCGTCATCCGGGTGGTGCTTGTGTTGTCGCTTTGGATTTATATAGCAATATCTATCTGGTGCAACAATATCGTCTGGCGATTAACAGGCTTACTCTGGAACTGCCTGCAGGCATCCTGGAAGCTGACGAAACGCCCGAAGAATGTGCCAGACGCGAGTTATATGAAGAGACGGGTCTGATTGCGGAAGATTGGCGGCATATTGCATCGCCTCTGACTTCCCCCGGATATTCGGATGAAATGCTTCATATATTTTTAGCGGAAGGGCTGTCCAAAGGTATGGCACATCCTGATGAGGGTGAATTTGTAGCACTCAGGAAAATTCCTCTGAATGATGCAGTCAAAATGGTCTTAAATGGCAGTATTTCCGATGCCAAAACATGTCTGGGGATACTCTTGGCGGCTCGGATAGCTTAAGTCCTAAGGCATTGTGGTGAATAATTATGAAATGGTCAAATGAAGAAAATCATAGCTCCGCGATCCGCAAAGAGATTTACGGTGTATTTTTTGCCGCTGCAGCCTTGTTGTTGTCACTGGCTTTTTATGCTCCTCAAAAATGGACCGGTCCTATAGGTTCATTTACCAGAAATACAGGGCTGGGCATTTTAGGTACTGCCGCCTATGTTATCCCCGCATTTTTGGTTTATCTCTCTGTCGAATATTTCTTATCTGATGAACTCCATATGACTCGAATCCGCCTAATCTGCATTGGTCTGATTCTTTTGACTCTCAGCGGTATTGTTGGCCTGGTTTCAGCTATATATCCTGTGTCAGTGACAAGTGACGATAATGTATCTGCCATGAAACTAATAGGCAGCCTCTGGAAACATGGGTCAGGACTGGGAGACGGTACGACCACGGGGATCTGGAGCGGCGGTCTGATTGGTGGTCTAATTGGTTTAGGTTTGCAGGCTATAGCAGGGAAGACAGGTGCTATGATTATTTTAATCGCTATGGCCCTTGCTTTTTCGGTACTTATCTTTAATGTATCTTATACATCTTATGTGCGTAAATCAGCGCGTGTATTAAAAGAGACTCAGACTAGAGTCGGCAGTAGCATCAAAACCAAAATCCAGGATCG
>JAAZGH010000243.1 GCA_012511325.1 Clostridiales bacterium
ATATCACCGGCTTCCGCGTAAACAATATCGCCCAGCTGCTCCTGGGCAAAATCCGTAATCCCGATCAAAGCCGTATTATCCTCGACTCTGATCCATTCATGATCTTCTGTGTAATAAAGATCTTTCTCTACTTTAGCCATCTTAACCTCCAGTTGATAATTTAGCGCCTTGCGCAAAACAGCAAATTCTATTCGGTCAGGAATTTGTCCACTACTTTGAACGGAACCTGCTTGCCCCTGATTTCTACCATAAGCTCCGGTCCCAAGATCAGGTCATTCGCAACTAAAGCATTGGCGATTCCTCTCTCCAAAGTCGGCGAGAAACCGCCGGACGTTATATAACCCACTTCAAGGCCAGCCAGGAAAACCGTATAACCGGCTCGGGGAATTTGCTTGCCCGGATTAATAAGCCTGACCAATTTTCGCGTTTTCCGCATTTTATCGCCTTGAAATTTGCGATCAAAACTGACAAAGAAATCCAAACCGGCATCCAGTGGATTGATCGACTCCGACATCTCATGTCCGTACAGAGGCAGGCCGGCCTCCAATCTCAAAGCATCCCGCGCTCCCAGGCCGCAGGGTGCGCAACCGGCACTGATCAGACCATCCCACAACTCGGCAATGACCGTATCCTGTCCGTAGATCTCAAACCCGTCCTCACCTGTATAGCCGGTCCGTGAAATTATAGTAGCCGGATTGTGCTGTCCGCCGTCCGGCAACAGACTGCGAAAACGCTTGAGCCCGCTTAATGTCCCGGCAGTCTCTGCATCCAATTGCAACAGCTTCGATACTGTCTCTATATAGTACTTGCTCTCCGGCCCTTGAATGGCAATCTGAGCATAGACATCCGACTGATCCTCAATTACTACGGCATCAGCGGATAGGTCATTCTCTGTCCTGAAAAGACTGAGGCTGTCGGCCAAGTGAGCCAGATCCTTGTCTTTGTTGGCAGCGTTGACGACCAGCAGATAGCCCTCTTCTGCCGGATAGACCAGCAGATCATCTACAACGCCACCGTCGCTATAGCACATGATGGCATAAGTGATCTGATCCGACGCCTTTGCGGCCACGCGTCTGGTCAAGAGCCAATCCAGAAAGTTCCCGGCCTGAGCGCCGGTCACCAATATTTCTCCCATATGGGAAACATCAAAAATACCGCACTGCCTGCGAACAGCTGCAGTTTCGGGAACAATGCCCTCATACTGTACCGGCATCTCCCAGCCGGCATAATCAACCATTCTGGCTCCCAGCTTTTTATGTTTGTCATTAAGCGGAGTTTTCTTCATATCTTTGTCACTCTCTTCCGAAAAATAATATCCAAGTGCCTAAGGAAAAATTTCAGTTTTGCTGACTAAATAAAATCAGCTTTAATTCTAGCATGTTTGAAAATCCGACTCCAGCATATACATGAAGAAACAGGTTTCTGTAACAAGTTTGACTATCTGGTTCTGCATTCGGACACAAGTATGTATATAATATGTCTGGATATGAATTAGAGCTGGGAGGCTTTTATGATTGACCTGAAAGAGCATTTGCGGCATGTGCCTGACTTCCCCAAAGAAGGCATCGATTTTATTGACATTACTACTGTTCTGAAGGACCAGGAATTATTTAGCGAGGCGATACAGCAGATGCTGGATGCGGTAGCTGATTTGGACTTCAATCTGATTGTCGGCATTGAATCCCGCGGCTTCATCATGGGTGCCCCTCTGGCCTACGCTGCCGGAGTCGGCTTCGTACCCGTGCGTAAGGCGGGTAAACTGCCGGCCGAAACAGTTTCCGTCACTTATGATTTGGAGTATGGCAC
>JAAZGH010000025.1 GCA_012511325.1 Clostridiales bacterium
ACACCGCCGACAGCTCCGGTGCGAAGTGCCGTCAGAGAGCGCCCGTCCATAAACGACGGCGTCTTACCGTTCTCGACATCGTTGAGGAACATCAGACCGTCCAGATAGGGATAACCTTTCGCCGGATTATCAAGAAAAAGCGTCAGAAATTTAGTGCCGAAGATTTCATTGGTAAAACAAGGCATGAAAGCAATCGTGTCTCTGCCGCGTGTGACAGTCAAACGGTCGGGCATCAGAAACTCACCGCGGGCAAAAATCCGGTATGCCTCCTCGACAAAGTCAATCATCTGCGGCCAGCTCACCAGTTTTCTCAGATCATGTTCGTTTAGAATCAGCATTTTAACCTCCGAAAGGGCTCCGCCTCAGATTGCAGCTACCTCGGCGTATCCGGTGCTGCTATATCAACCGAGACGGAGCCTGATAATTATTGACCCGGTCTGCCGGCCTGAACTTTGCGCAAACGCGCAAAGCGCGGCAAGCCATCAACTTTAACCTGTTTGGGCTCGCCCTGGATCAGAGGCAGAGCATAATCAATATATTCGGATGTGAGGCCGTTACCGGCTTCGTTGATCCATTCTTGCGGCACGGTCTTCTCTTTATTGGCAACCTCAGCCAAGGGCATCCGGAAAGTCTCAATCCGGTAGTCGGCGCCGTCGCAGCGGCGGAAAGCCAGCATGACATCAGTGGCTCCGGCCAGCGCCGCCTGAACCGATTCAGCGCCGACTCGATAGGCTTCCTCTATATCTCTGCCCGACGCTATATGCGAGGCACTGCGCTGCAGCAATGACAGCTCGATCCCCCGGTTCTTGGCCTTGAGCTCGGACGACAGATAATCAGCCAAAACTTGAGCCGCGCCACCAAGTTGCTTATGACCGAAAGCATCAACAGCCACTTCGCTTACCAGCTCCGGAATGAAGCGCCCGTCTGCAGTTTGAACGCCTTCGGAAACGGCAACCATAACATTCTTGTTTTTGTCATAGATCTCTCTGACATCCTCAAGCATCCTTTCCAAATCAAAGCTGCGCTCCGGCAAATAAATCAGATCCGGGCCATAGCCCTTGACCTGGGCCAGAGCGGTAGCAGCTGCCAGCCAGCCGGCATGACGCCCCATGACTTCGAGCACAATGATCATACCGCGGTCATATACCCGGGAATCGAGGAATACTTCCATCGTGGTAGTGGCAACGAATTTGGCAGCCGAGCCAAAACCGGGACAATGATCTGTACCCCAAAGGTCGTTGTCTATAGTCTTCGGCACACCGATGACCCGGCATTCATAACCGTGCTGATCCAGATAGTTAGCGATCTTGTCGCAGGTATCCATGGAGTCATTGCCGCCATTATAGAGAAAATAGCGGATATTATATTTGCGGAAAACTTCCAAAATCTTTTTATAATCAGTGTCATCCTCGGCAGGATCGGCCAATTTATACCGGCAACTGCCCAGAATAGATGAAGGTGTGCCCAGCAGGAGTTTCAGCTCCTCCGGCTCCTCCTGACCGATGTCATAAAAATTTTCCTGCAAAATCCCGACGATACCGTGGGCCGCGCCATAGACTTTGCCGATAATATCAGGATGCTTCAAAGCCTCCTCGAAAACTCCTGCGGCACTGGAGTTGATTACCGCGGTCGGTCCGCCCGACTGGCCAAAAATCAGATTTCCTTTCAGGGCTGTCATTATTATCCTCCTACCTCCTGCGTGCGCTGCTGTCGCAACTGTCTTCTATAAACTGCAACTGTAACGGTACGCTATTATTCTTTCTCAATATTTCATTATAGATGTTTGCCAGGGTTTTGGCTTCCACGGCCATCCGGCCGTAGGTTAGATAATCCGGCTCAGCTTTCCATCCTGGCAAAGTAGACCTGATAGCGGCGGCAATGTCAAGCTCGCAGCGGCGGTATCCGACTTTCCAAGTGTCTCTAGAAGAAGTCCGGCTCCCTGCCGTTCCGCCTCCGAGGCCAAAGCCATATTATCAATGATTTCAGCGCTAAACTGCGCTAAATCAAGTATTTGCTCCTCTTGTCCCCGATTGATGAAACAGAGTATTGCGCTCTGTTCGCCCGGCTCTCCGAAAACATCAAGGCCGTCCAGCAGATAGCGGCCAAAGATAAAGACATCACGGCGAGCCAATAAGGGCAGATAATAGCCGCTGCGCAGGACATTGCTCCGCCGCAATTGTCCCAACCTGCGGAAAACCGAAGTCAGTTCCGGCTCCGACTCCTGCCAAGGGAAAGTAGCTCTGTTAAACGGATCGCAATAACCTTCAAGACTGCGCTCGTCACCGTAATAGATGGCAGAGCAACCCGGATAGCAGGTCTGAATCAAATAGGCCAATTGCAGCAATCTCTCGCCCCGCGCTCTCT
Organism: Clostridiales bacterium; assembly: GCA_012511325.1. Lineage (GTDB taxonomy): Bacteria > Bacillota > Clostridia > Saccharofermentanales > DTU023 > UBA1046. The sequence continues at coordinate 2,365 of JAAZGH010000025.1, forward strand.
CGGCAGAGCTGAGCTTGATTTTACTTTGCTGCTGCCGGCTATAGTTGCCATCAGCGCCGGCCAGGGCGGTGATGGCTCGCTTGGTATCGTGACTGGAAATAAGATTTAGATTGGCATAAAAAATCGGCAATGGATAATGCTCACGGATAGTTTCCAGAGCATGCAGCAGTCCTTGCGCCGGCAGATCGCCGCGCAGATAGGCGATCACAGCTTTACGAAACGGATAACCCATCAGCTGATGATGTGTTCTGCCGAAAGCAAAGTCCCGGTAACTGCCATAACTATGTTTGCAACTGGCATCTTCCCAGACCTCGCCCAGAAGAACCGCCTCCGGCTCAACCTGCTCCAGACGCTGGCGTATGGCGCGGATAAAACTGTCGGGCAATTCATCGGAGACATCCAGTCGCCAGCCGGAAATACCGAGCTCGAGCCACTTTTGCAGGATGCCTCCGGGGCCGGCGATATATTCTTGAAAACCGAGATCCTGTTCTTTGACATTTGGGAGTTCTTCAAAACCCCACCAGGACTCATAAACAGCCCGGTCACCATTAAAGCAGAGATCAAACCAGCTGCTCCAGGGCGAATACACTCCGTCTCTGGCCGCCTGGACAGCTCCCGCCTCCGGATAGCGGTCATAGAGATTGAAATAACGGCTGTCAGCGCCGGTATGGCTGAAGACGCCATCCAGGATCAGGCGGATGCCTAATTTGTCTGCCGCGCCGCATAGCTCAGCCAGGTCTTGCTCAGTACCCAGCAGCGGATCGATTTGCTCGTAGTCGCCGGTATCATAGCGATGATTGGATCTGGCTTTGAAGATTGGATTGAGATAGATGACATTAACTCCCAATTCTTGAAGATAAGGCAGCTTTTCCTTGATACCGTTCAGAGTCCCGCCGTAAAAATCGGCCGCGATATAGCCGGTTTGCGGCTTGCCGCGAAAGTCAACCGGCTCGCGCCAGTCCTGATGGCAGACGCGCTCCGGCAGAGCACAGAGATTTTGCAATTTCTCCTGATCAAAGTCCCGGTCTCTGGCGAAGCGGTCAGGAAAGATCTGGTAAAAAACAGACCCAGGCAGCCAAGCCGGCAGCTTAATATCTGTCTCATGCACCGTTATCTGCCAGCGGTCTTTGAAAGCTTGTCCCTGCTTATATGCCTCCGGCTCCTGATCTATGATAATTGTATCCGACAGATAGCCGGGAGCAGGGATCGCCCATTTCTTACCCAACCGGCTTTCAATCCTGAAATAATAGAAGAAAAGAGCCGGCTCCGCGGGCATAGTCAGACTGATCTCATACCAAGTACTGTCGGCAGCCGTGACCTCACCGTTCTTCGACACAGTCCTGCCGGGACCGGACGCGGCCGCCTTCGGCGCAGCTATTTCCAACATGATGGCTCGATTCGTGAAAAAATCGTAAAGGCCATAGCTGTAGCAGAGCCAGACTCTTCTGACCATCTCAGATGCAGCTTGAATATGGATTCGGAACCTGACTTTGGTGCCGCAGGGCACCGCGCCATAAGGCCGGCGGAAAACTGCCAGTCGGGATCTGTGTTCTGCCCTCATAGCTATTTATTATTGCTCCGGCCACTGCGGCCTTTGCCTATTTTGCGTCCCGGCTTTTCTGTTTGTTCCGGTTGCTCAGGGTCTTCAAATTGTTCCTCTCCTTCCGGAGTACTCTGAGGAACAATTTCCTGGTAGATAGCCACATATTCACGGGCAGAGTGCAACCAAGAATAATCACCCGTCATGGC
>JAAZGH010000244.1 GCA_012511325.1 Clostridiales bacterium
ACGGTTGAAACTGCCCAGGGTTGAGTGATTAGGCGTAATCTATTGATCAGTTCCAAATTGGAACACATAACATAACCGAGGCGCAGTCCCGCCATGGCAAAGATCTTGGTAAAGGCGCGGAAAATAATCAAATTGTCAAATTCAGCTATTTGATCCTGCAATGAGCGCCCCGATGTGAAAGGCATGAAGCATTCATCCACTGCCAGCACTGTTCCCTGAGCCGCACAATGGCGGATTATCTCCAGCATCAGCTCAGATTCAGCCAAGAGGCCGTTCGGATTGTTGGGATTGCAGAGGAAAACCAAATCGGTCTCGGCCGTAATTTGCGCCAAAATCTCGGATCCAAGTCTGAATCCCTCCTCAGGCTTAAGATAGAATCTCACGATTTCACAGCCCACCAGGACAGCCGCTTCCTCATATTCTGAAAAAGTAGGTGCCAGAATCAACAGTCTTCGCGGCCTCAGGACAAAGAACAGACGAAAAATCAAATCCGCCGCGCCATTGCCGAAACATAGCCAGGAGGGATCAAGCTGCCAGAGCTCGGCAACACGAATTGCCAGCTTGCGGCAATAGGGGTCGGGATAGACATCATAGCGATCGATATTGGCAATAATCGCTTCTTGGATTGGCAAAGGCATACCGGCCGGATGGAGATTAACCGAAAAGTCAAGATCAACGCCTTGTATGCCGTAAATGTCACCGCCGTGCTGATACTCAGGAAAAATCATCTTAAAACCACCACCATCCCACACGTTGTTTTTATATTTTACTTGCCAGCAATAGGATCAACAAAGCTCGATAGACTAGAACGAGTACTAATGTAAGAACAGTTGTCCGCCACATGATCGTTTGCGCCCGTTTAATATCTTCAATTTCAGCTGTCCGCAAAGGATCTCCCAAAACCGGCTTTTCAATCAGGACTCCTCCATATCTGGAGGCGCCGCCCAAGGCTATACCCAGGGCACCCGCCATAACTGCTTCAGGCTGTCCCGCGTTCGGACTCTTATGTTTACGCCGGTCACGGCGCCAGATTTTCCAGGCGCCTGATGCAGAAAAACCGCTTACCGCACATGCTGATAGCATGATCAGGGCGGAAAGACGCGCCGGCAGATAATTGGCAGCGTCATCCAGCAAAGCCGCCCGGCGGCCAAATTCCCGATACTTATCATTTTTATAACCGAGCATAGAGTCCATGGTATTGATCGCTTTATAAATAATAGCCGCCGGAACACCGCCTAACATAAAATAAAATAAGGGGGCTACTATACCGTCAGCGGTATTCTCAGCAATTGTTTCCACGGTAGCCCTTACTACATCCCGTTCTTCAAGGGCAGATGTGTCCCGACCCACGATCATCGCCAATTTCCGCCGGCTGGCAGGCAAGTCCTGATTCTGCAAGGCATAGTAAACCTGCTTGCTCTCCTCGGCCAGACTGCGAGCGGCCAGAATCTGCCAACACAGCAGAGATGTCACAACAAGATAAAGCCAGGGAGACAGCAGCCAAGCAGTCGCCAGAATGGCTAGCGAAACAGCAGCCGAGATAAAAAGAACAGCTGTTACCAATATAGTACCGGCTTGTCTCTTGCGGTCTGAATCGTACAAAGCTTTTTCCAAAGCAGAAATCAATGCGCCCAGCAATCGTACCAGATGCGGCCAGCCCTGGGGATCACCTATGATCAGATCAAGTAAAAAACCGATAATGATTGCCAGTGTCGAATATATCAGCATATCACTTAGGCTCTATCTCGCAGAGCTGTACGCCATCCCAGCGACAAGCCAGAAAGCCTCCACATTCGAGCATAGTATCAAAAAATGAGCGGGGAGGATATCCTAGTGCTGACATCAAGGCCATAATCGTCCCGCCATGCACAATCAGCGCCGCTAAATAACCCTCCGATCCGCAACTCTCATTTTCTCTTTGATTGCGCTCTATTTCTATGACCCTGTTACGGAATGAACCGGTGCAGCGTTCGACAAAATCGGACATGGATTCGCCGCCGGGAATCTGACCACTGCCACCCGAATCCAGCCATTCCTCATAAAGCGGATCACCCGCCATTTCCGCGGCAGTCTTGCCTTCGAAATACCCGAAAGCAAGTTCCCTGAAGCCAGGCACAATACTCACTGTCCGGCCTGGAAAAATCACTTCCGCCGTCTGTAGACAGCGCAGGGCGGGGCTGGCATAAAGATAGCGGCAACAGGGCGACTGCGGCCATTTGGCTTTGAGCCGGGCAATCCCTGCCTCCGTCAGCGGCAGATCGGCTTTCCCAATATATCTCTTCTCGGCATTCCAGGCGGTCATGCCATGCCGGATCAATAATAGATCAAAGTTCCCGATGTCTCTCTTAGCACCTCTCATCTCAAATCTGCCTCAGCACTATTTCTGCCGCAGCGACAGCCAGCAGAAGCGAACCGTAAATTATTTCTACCGCAAAACCCGATGTGTCGCCGGTCACACCGCCGAAATGCTTACGGACCAAGCGACCATAAATAAGGCAGGCAAGCCAGCCGCCAGTGACAGCGGCCAAGCCTTGAATTACAGAAAAGGCTATCATCAGAGCGGAAATCAGGAGAGAAAGCGCCAGCATTGCGATAGTCAGGCGCTGTTTAGACAGATGGGCGGTCATGTCGTGCATCATGCCGTCCTTTCTGGCCTGAGGCAGCATACCGGCTGCTAAAACAGCTAATGAGCGGGCAAGAATCTGGCCGCAGCCAACCGTAGCTAAGACCCTGCCGGAGCTGCCGGCCAGCACCTGCCACAATCCCAGTTCCAGAAACAGAAGAGATATTAATGAGATCAGGGCAAAAGAGCCGACCCGGGAATCTCTCATAATCTCTAATTTGCGCTCGGGGCTTTGACGCGAGGCCAGAGCATCGCAGGTGTCCATCAGTCCATCCAGATGAATACCTCCTGAGACCAGAATCGGGATCAAGGTGGCCAGAACCGCAAACAATAGTGAATATGGTATATACAGCAGGCATAGTCTATGCCAGCCCCAGAGCAAAAAGCCGCTGACACAACCGACAAGAGGCATATATGCTATGGCTGAGCGTATATTCTGCCTGTTCCAGTCAGCCTGAGGCATAGGCAAAATACTATAAGTTGAGAACGCAATCTTCAAGGGATTCAGATTCATACACTATCCTTATCCATGTCATCCGAAGGCATAAGCCAAGGTAGCCTGCTATAAGGCGGTTGTTATTAATATCCAAAAGTGCCTGCCAAATAACGGCGGCCTTTTCGACCTGCTAAAAATGCCATCTTGAGGCAATAGGCCCTGCAGTCTCCGAATTTTAGCCGTCCCGCTGCATCTGTTCACCGCGCTTTTTCAGCCAATAGGCTTTGCCGGCTCTGAGCTCCACCACCTCTTCCGCCAGATCACACAGTCTGTCATTCAAGGAATTCAAGGTTGAGATAAATTGCCGGGTTTCATCATTGTTGCCTTCGTCAAGTCTGCAACAGAGGCTGACAAGGATCACTTCCGCGCCATTATCCGCCAGTTGTTTCAGCTCTCTGACAGCTTGTTTCATAGCTGCCTCCGGAGCCATTTTCTCTGTGAACAGCATATTTGCCAGAAAATTCGAGACATCCTCTACCAGAACCAGATCTGCCGGGCCAAAGTTCAGTGCCGCCAGACTGCCGTACTCTTCATGTGTGATATAGCCGTCTGCCGCCCGCTGGGCACGGTGGCGTCGAATTATTTCTTCCCCCTCAGGTCCACTAGGCTGCATAGTGGCCAGGTAGTGCCGTTTTCGCGGCGACAGTCTGGCTCTTTGCTCCGCCCACCGGCTTTTGCCGCTGAGCCTGGCTCCCAAGATCAAAATCATAGTAACATTATCCCTTATCTTTCCTCACCCAATGTCCGACAATAGAACAAGATGCCAGCGGCAATTCGCGCTGTCAATCAGCCCCGTCACACTGTTGGCTCAGGAATCAAATATCTGCTTCCCTTCATATTCATCCAGATAGCTATCATCAATCAGGCCTTCGGCCATAGTGGCCATCTGATTAGTCACTGCGCAAGCAGCTGCCAGAATTTCGATCGCAATCGTACAACCACTGCCCTCGCCCAGGCGCATCTGCAGATTCAGCCACGGTTCCAGACCTATCTCGCGCATTGCCAGCAGATAACCTCTCTCCGTGGACTGATGCGAAGGAAAGAGATAATCCTTGACCCCCGGTACCAGACGGAAGGCGGCCAGCGCCGCCACCGCTGAGATAAAGCCATCTATAACCACCGGTATACCGGCTGCGGCTGCACCGATAAAGGCGCCGACCATACCGCAGATATCGAATCCGCCGACCTTCGCCAGCACATCAATCACATCCCGTGAATCCGGCTGCAAACGACTGATGGCTCCCTCGATGATTGCGATCTTTCTCTCGAAGCCCTCATCCGACAGACCCGCGCCGCGACCAACGACCTCCGCCGCGGGAACTCCGGTCAAAGCACAACAGACAGCGGCGGAAGTAGTGGTATTGGCAATACCGACTTCACCGACCC
>JAAZGH010000245.1 GCA_012511325.1 Clostridiales bacterium
CCCGGCATCGTATCTGATGAGGGTATCATGATTGTCTATAACGAAATGCAAAGGATCATTGCGCTCCGTGAGTCGGGAGTCCGCTGAGGCTCTATGCTAAAATATTGTTATCAAAGATGAGGGGGAGATTAAATCATGTCATATTCCGCACGTATGCAACAAAACCATCTCTACAGTGTTTTACTGTCTCCGCGCGGGATGCCGCGCCTGGCGGATCAGGGCATGCAGATCGCTCAGCAGTATCTAAGTCCCTTTGATCTGCTGATCGGCCTGATCGGAGACAGCGGCTCCGGCAAGAGCATCCTGATCAAAGGCATGTTCCCTGGTCTGGAGCTGACCAATGATGATGAGGGCGTCAATGTCAGACCGTTGCCGATCATGAACCTGGACGATACCGGTTTTTTCAGTCCCCATACTTATCACCTGGATATCCGTTTTGAGTCCGCTTTTTATCAAATGCACGAGCTGGCCGGTGCTATCAATGAAGCGGTGAAACGCAAAAAGCGGGTCATTGTCGAGCATTTCGACCTGATTTATCCCTATCTGGGTCGCAATGCTCATCTGCTTTTGGGTCTTGGTGAAGAGATTATCGTGACGCGTCCCAATATCTTCGGTCCCGAGCCTGACCATCTGAAGAAGATTGTTTACAAATCAATTCCTTACCGCCGCATGACCCATACTGCTGAAGATCTTGTCTCTTATTCGCTGGCAGATTATCGAGTGCATCGCTACGAACATGCCGAGGTGCGGCATGGTTTTATCCTCATCTTTGATGAAAAGCCGGAAATCGATCTGCGCGAGCTGGAAGAGCGGGTCAAAGAGATGATTGCCGCGGATCTCCCGATCTCCTATCTGGATGACAAGCATATTCTGATCGGCGATCAGAGGCATTTTTGTACCGGTCCTCGCATGCATGTCGAATCTACCGGTGAAATCGAAAATTTTCAGCTTTATCATGAATTTCTCCGTGATGCTTTGACCGGCAGATATTTGATGGTCGGACTTGTTGCCGTAGATCATGAATTCAAACTAAGTGAACTAAACCAGCTTACTCTGCCGGACTAAATTGTCTGCCGGCAGTTGAGGTATAAGATGAAAATAATCAAAACAGCCAGTGCCGGGACATTGGAATCAAGTGATATTCTGGTGACTGTACAGCCGGCGGATATTCTTAAGTTGGAGCTGGAATCCCCGGTGCTGGCGCAATACGGGGAACAGATAGAAGAGACAGTCCGGACGGTTTTGACTGATCTGGGAGTAAAGGCAGGCCTGATCACTCTCCAGGATCAGGGTGCTCTGGACTGTACCATCAGAGCCCGGCTGGAAACAGCGGTCAGGCGCGGTGCTGAGCAGGAGGTCTGAGATGAGAAGGTCATTGCTGTTTTTGCCCGGCAATAGCCCGGTTATGCTGCAAAACGGCGCGGTTATGCCGGCGGATGCGCTGATCATGGATCTTGAGGACGCGGTGGCGCCTGATCAGAAAGATGCCGCCAGATTGCTGGTGACATCGGCCTTGCGCACACTTGACTACAGTCAGGAAATCATTATCCGGATTAATGCGTCGGACAGCGGTCATTGGCAGCAGGATTTGACAGCTCTTGTACCTTGCCGGCCCGGCGCTGTAATGACGACTAAGAGCAGTGTCGAGGCAGTCAAGCAGACAGCGGAACTGTTGACGGAGTTGGAGCGGGCCAATCAGGTAACGCCGGGCGCGATCGGAATTATCGCTCTGATTGAAACTGCATTGGGAGTAGAGCAGGCCTATGAGATTGCTACAGCCTCTGAGCGGGTTAGCGCCCTATTCTTAGGCGCTGAAGATCTGGCGGCCGATCTAAGGTGCGAGCGCACTAAGGAAGGCACTGAGATCTTCTACAGCAGAAGCAGATTGGTGCTGGCTGCCAGAGCTGCCGGCATTGATGCGATTGATACTCCCTTTACGGATGTTCAAGATGATGAGGGGATCATTGCTGATGCCGAGCTGGCTCGCAGTCTGGGTTTCTCCGGCAAGGCGGCGATTTCGCCCCGCCATCTGTCAGCTATTAATCAGGTATTTAGCCCCCGACCGGAAGCGATACGTTATGCGCTGGCTGTGATGGCAGCACTTGAACAAGGTAAGCGCGAGGGCAAAGGAGTCGTTGCTTTGGACGGCAAGATGATTGATGCTCCGATCGCTGCCCGAGCCGAGCAAGTGTTGACTGCCGCCGAAAAGTTGGGGCTCCTGCCGGAGCGATAATTTGGTATAAGCTGATGAAAGATAAAGTACTCCCTTCGATTACGGAAGCTCTCCGTCTCACCGGAGTGAAAGACGGAATGACTTTGTCCTTCCATCACCATCTGAGAAATGGTGACTATGTGCTGAATCTGGTACTGGCGGCGGCTCAGAAACTAGGACTCAAGGATCTGACTATTAATGCCAGTGCCATCTTTGACTGCCATCTGCCCCTCCTGGATCTGATTCGGGACGGTACTGTGACCGGGCTGGAATGCAATTACTGCGGCGCTTTGGTCGGTAAAGCGCTATCCTCAGGGCTATTAGCAAAGCCGGTAATTTTTCGCAGTCACGGCGGTCGCCTGGCGGACTTGGCCAGGGGCAGCGCACGGATCGATGTCGCCTTCGTCGCGGCGCCAACAGCGGACAGCCGAGGCAATATCAGCGGCAAATACGGCAGATCGGCCTGCGGTTCGCTGGGCTATGCCTTTTCCGACGTGCAAAATGCTGATCGGGTAGTGGCGGTGCCGGAAAATCTGGTGTCCTATCCTCTGACTGACTTCTCATTTTCTGAGACGGAAGTCGATTATGTTGTTGCGGTCGAGCGAATTGGCGATCCGGCAGGTATTGTTTCGGGGACAACCAGGGTGACTCGCGATCCTATAGGTCTCCTGATGGCAGATATGGCAGCCGAGGTGATCAAAGCCTCCGGTCTATTGCTCGATGGCTTCTCTTTCCAGACCGGGGCCGGCGGCGCCTCATTGGCGGTGGCCTATGCCGTAGAGAAAATTATGTTGGCTGAGGGCATACACGGCAGTTTTGCTTCCGGCGGCATCACGGGCAAGCTGGTGGAGATGCTGAACAAAGGCTGTTTTGAATCTCTGCTCGATGTCCAATGCTTTGATCTTGAGGCTGTGCGCTCGCTGCGCGAGAATCCGGCCCACCGGGAAATCTCCGCCAGTCAATATGCCAGCCCGCTGGCCGCCGGTGCGGTTGTTGACAGCCTCGACACTGTGATTCTGGGCGCTACCGAGATCGATCCCGATTTTAATGTCAATGTCCATACCAATTCGCAGGGCCTGATCATGGGCGGTTCCGGCGGGCATAGCGACACCGCCGCCGGCGCCAGGCTGGCGATCATTATCGCTCCCCTGATGCGGGCCAGATTGCCGCTGATTGTTGACCGCGTGCAGACAATCTCGACACCGGGGCGGACGGTGGATCTGCTCGTTACACAGTACGGTATCGCCGTGAACCCGCTGCGGGCGGAATTGTCAGCCCGCCTTCGCGATGCAGGCCTGAAAGTAATGCCGATCGAAGAGCTCAAGCATCTGGCTGAGAAGATTTGCGGTGTGCCGAAGACGCTGAAAAATGAGAACCGTGTTATTGCCGAGGTGCTCTACCGGGACGGCACCGTCATCGATACAATCAGACAGGTAAACTAGGCAATGGATCTTCACCGACTTGATCTGAATTCAGACTCTGTGCGCCGGGATTGGGAACAGATACTTGCCGAGGCCGGCCTGCGCCCGGAAACAGCGGCGGAAACCTGGGGCTTATATGAGAATAATCAGCTGGTGGCAGTCGGTTCCCGGACAGACAATATCCTGAAATGTTTAGCAGTTGCTCCCGAATACCAGGGCGGCAAAGCCTTTGACCTGATCACTGCCAGGTTATTGCAAGTGGTCAAAGCTGATCAGATCAGCCGGGAAGCAGATGTCTTGTCTTGGTCGGGATCTGATTACGACGAGCGAGCGGAGATATTGCTGGCGCCCGGCTGGGACAGCGTCTTTGTCTACACTAAGGCAGCAAGCGCGCAAGCATTCAGCTGGCTGGGCTTTGAGATTTTGGAATTCGTTGACAATAAATTGGTTTTGATGGAGAAAGCCGGGAAAAGCGGGGGTCTTAAAGCCTATCTGGATTTCATCCGGCATCGCAGCGTCAGTTATTTGCGCCGGGCGGATCCGGTTTCAGATCAACCCGCAGCCAATGAATATCTCTCACGGCTCGATCCGGCATCTGCCGCTGACTCGGATCAACCTACAGCCGCTGAATATGATAACCTGCTGAAAGTCAAAGCCCCCCGCGATCCGGTCGGAGTAGTCTCGGCGATTGTTATGCACGCCAATCCCTTTACTCTCGGTCATCTCTATCTGACTGAGCTGGCGGCCAGAGAGTCAAGTCTGGTTCATGTCTTTGTCCTGTCGGAGGAAAGTCAGGACTTTCCGGCTATCGACCGCTTGCTTCTGGTTAAAGAGGCGACAAGGCATCTGACCAATCTGATTGTACATCCGACAGGCCCTTATTTAGTTTCGGCTGCCACTTTCCCGTCCTATTTCCTGTCCGCTGATGAAGATACTACGGTTCTTCAGGCGACCCTCGATGCCAAAATTTTCAAGCATCGGATTGCGCCGGCGCTTCGTATCAAGCGCAGATATCTGGGCACCGAGCCTCTTAGCCACACTACAGAGCTCTACAATCGGATGCTGCGTGAAGTGTTTGGCGGTGAGCCGGAGCTGGCCATTGTACCGAGGATAGAGACAGGAGACGGGCGGCCGGTCTCCGCCACACGCGTGCGCAAGGCATATCGGGAGGAGGCCTGGCAAGAGCTGGATAGTCTGGTGCCGCCAGCCACTCTGGAGTACCTGCGCAAACACCGATTGGCTATTTCCTCAGCTAATATCGCGGAGAATGAATAGTCCTATCTGTCTGAGGAGTTTAGCAAGAGGAACGAGGAGGCAGATGGCTGACAATCCTTTACAGGGTTCGCAAAATCAGGCAGACGGCAAGCCGGCCGTCATTACC
>JAAZGH010000246.1 GCA_012511325.1 Clostridiales bacterium
CGACTCCCAGAGCGAGTATACAGTTCCCACATCTTTCCAATAGCCATTGAAGGTGTAGGCATACATCCTCTGCTGATCCGCTAACATCATAGGGATTACATTCTTGCCGAAATCATTGTCAGATCCGGTCTTCTCCTCATCCAGGATCAGATACTTTCTCAGAGACGGCCAAGAGAAGCAGTAGACACCCATCGAGGCCAGATTATTCTTGGCCTCCTTGGGCTTTTCCTCAAATTCGATAATGCGCTTATCTTCATCGGTGTTCATAATCCCGAAACGCGATGTCTCTTCCCAAGGCACTTCGATCACTGCGATGGTACCGTCAGCCTCTGTCTGGGCATGCTGCCTTACCATCGCGCTATAATCCATCTAGTAGACATGATCGCCGGAGAGAACCAGTACATACTTGGGAGAAAAACGATCAATAAAGGAAATATTCTGATAGATCGCATATGCCGTGCCCTTATACCAGTCACTGCCGTAAATGCTCTGATAGGGCGGCAAAATATAAGTTCCGCCACTATTGCGATCCAGATCCCAAGAATGGCCGTTGCCAATATATTTGTTGAGCTCCAGAGGCTGATACTGGGTCAGGACGCCCACAGCCTCAATGCCTGAATTGGTACAGTTGCTCAAGGGAAAATCTATGCTGCGATAGCGACTGCCGAAAGGTACGGCGGGCTTGGCCACATGATCAGTCAGTACGCCCAGGCGGGTTCCCTGGCCGCCGGCCAATATCATGGCAACTGTTTCCTGTCTGACCATCAACAACACCTCCATTCAGTGAATTATTTTCTTTGACAAAGATCAGCCCCGCCAAGGGCGGCAGCTTCACGTTAAGTACCCAACTTCGCGCCGTACTCTGTACCGGCGCTGACTTACCGTCCCGGCCGACATCAGGCTCGGAAACAAGCTCATGCTCTAACTCGGCGGCAGTAAGCGATTCCTTTGCGTCGGTCGGCAGTTTCGTTGCCGTCAATAGATGATGAGCCTCATCCTGCTCTAAATACGAGCTGCCGCTAAAGCGTTGACAATCGCTGTCCAATACCAGGCGCCACGTCCCGCCCTCCGGCAGTTCCAACACGTAATTTTCGAAGCTCTTAGGTGTGAAATTCAACACGCAGAGCAGCACATCCTGCCGGTCAGCGCTGCGGCGCAAATAGGCGAAGACGCTATTGTTTTTGTCCTCGACCTGAATCCACCGGAAGCCAGACCAGGAGCGGTCATCTTCCCACAGAGCGGGGGTAGCGAGATAGAAATGATTGAGTTCACGGCAGAAGCTCTGCATAGCATGGTGAGAGGGATATTTGAGCATAAACCATTCCAGCTCTTCATAGAAGCGCCATTCCGTATAGGGCGCGAATTCATTGCCCATAAAATTAAGTTTTGCCCCCGGATGCGTATATTGATAAACGTATAGCGCGCGAAGCGATGCGAATTGGCGCCAGTAGTCGCCCGGCATACGCCCCAGCAGACTCTTTTTGCCATGTACAACCTCATCATGAGAGAAGGGCAGGATAAAACGCTCATGAAAAGCATACAACATGGAGAAGGTCACATTTTTATGAAATACGCCGCGGGCGTAATAATCGGCTTTAACATAGGTGAGAATGTCGTTCATCCAGCCCATATTCCATTTATGAGTGAAGCCCAGACCGCCTTCTTCCGTCGGCCCGGTTACCTGCGGCCAGGCTGAGGATTCCTCCGCGATCATCATCGCGGCCGGCATATTCTCTCTGACCGTGCGATTTAGTTTCCGGATGAAGGCTACTCCTTCGCAATTCTCTTCCCCGCCCTTTTCATTGTAGATCTTGTCAGCATCATCGTGACCGAAATTGAGCGACAGAATAGAGCTGACAGCATCGATTCTGAGTCCATCCGCGTGGAATTCGTCCAGTAGAAGCCAGGCGGAAGAGATCAAAAATGAATTGACCTCGGCCAGGCCGTAATTAAAAACCAGCGTACCCCAGGAGGGATGATTCCCCAGGCGCGGATCGGAATATTCAAACAATGGCTTGCCATCAAAATTAGCCAGAGCAAAATCATCGGACGGGAAATGAGCGGGAACCCAGTCAATGATAACCCGAATCCCGGCCAGGTGCATTGTATCTACAAAATACTTAAAATCAGCCGGTGTGCCGTAGCGTGAAGTTATAGCGAAATAGCCCGTTACCTGATAACCCCAGGAGGCATCCAGCGGATACTCATTGACCGGCATCAATTCGACGGCATTGTAACCCATATCAGTCAGATAGGCTGCCAGCTGCGGCGCGATCTCGCGATAAGTATAAGTATTGTTATCCTGATAACGGCGCCAGGAGCCGAGATGACATTCGTAGATATTCAGAGGTCCGATCGCTGTGGCTTCCGGACGCTGCTCCATCCATTCCTGATCATGCCATTCATAATCGTCAGGATCATAGAGAATCGAGGCGGTATTAGGCCTGGTCTCGGCGTGGCGGGCATAGGGATCAGCTTTTAGAATCAGGCGCCCGTCTTCGGTTCTGATCGCGTATTTATAGCGTTGCCATTGCTCAGCACCGCTGATAAATCCCGTCCAGATTCCCGTTGTGCCATAAGGAGAGAGGGGATCGCGCTCGGTATTCCAGAAATTGAAATCGCCTGCGACACTGACGGCTTTGGCATTGGGCGCCCAGACTGCAACGCGATAACCCGGTTCCCCGTCGCGGCTTAGATCCGGACGAGAACCCAGCATCTTATAACTTTGGAAGTTATCCCCAGTGTTAAACAGATAAGCCTGATTCATACTTCCTCCCCTGCAAAGAGCATCGCCTGCAACTGTTGCTTTTATTATACCGTGGAGAGCGAAAATACTTAAACAAGATAAAACCGTGCCCGCCGGAGCGCAGGAAGATGCCTTATTTCAGCTCGGCGATCGTAACACCATCTCCGCCCTCGCCTTGTCCGCCCAGGCGAAAGCTCGCCACTCTCCGGTCGCGCGACAGAAAATCGCCGACAGCGGAACGCAGGGCGCCAGTGCCCTTACCGTGGACAATCCTGATTACACCAAGTCCGGCCAGGACAGCATCATCCAAAAAATGATCCAGCTCAAACAGGGCTTCTTCGACCAATTTACCGCGCAGCATAATTTCCGTCCCCAGGAAAAGTCTCTTCTCGGCAGTGAGCGCGGAGATGTTTTCTTTGCTGCTGCGTCCGGGACTCTTCTTGACGGCAGTCTCCTTCTTAGCGGGCCAAGTCAGGGCGCTGAAGGGCACGGTCACCTGCATCTGGCCGCTGCGGAGCACCACATAG
>JAAZGH010000026.1 GCA_012511325.1 Clostridiales bacterium
CCGTACATCCCGACCACAGTGTAAGCAATTGTGCTCTTACCACAACCTGATTCTCCGACCAAGCCGAGAGTTTCACCTTTAAACAATTTAAGGCTCACACCATCGACGGCCTTAACAGATTGACCTCCGGGCAGCGGGAAATACTTCTTTAAGTTCTTAAGTTCCAGAATTACTTCGGACATACTTTTCCCTCCTCTGCTGCAAAACAGGCTACCCAATGATCATCTTCCACAATGGTTTTGCCCGGAACCTCAAATTGGCACCGGTCAAGCGCATAGGGGCAACGAGGATAAAAACGGCAACCGGCAGGTGGATTGTCATAATCCGGAATACGTCCCGGTATTCCTTCAGAAATCCCGGTCCCCGTCAGCTTGGGCAGACATTCCATCAGAGCTATTGTGTAGGGATGACTGGGATGCTCAAAAACCTGATGTGTATCTCCGCCTTCCACAATAGAGCCTGCATACATGACATTAACCTCAGTAGTAACTTGGCGAATGACACCAAGAGAGTGAGTAACCATTATGACTGACAAATCGAGCGTTTCCACCAGATCTTTTATCAACCTCAGAATCTGATCCTGAATCGTGACGTCAAGGGCAGTTCCAGGTTCATCCGCAAGTAATATTGCTTTTTCTCCCGCCAAAGTCATGGCAATACATACTCTCTGTCTCATGCCGCCTGAAAGCTGAAAGGGAAAGCTATTCATGATACGGTCAGGATCGGCCAGAGAAACTGCGTTTAAAGCCTCTATCGCCTTGTCATATAGTTGTGCGGAAGAATAATCTTTGTCCTTATGGGCATATTTCAAACTGGTCAGGAATTGTTTTTTGATCGAAATCACCGGATTCAGTGCACTGGACGGATCCTGGAAAATAAGCCCCGCCCCAGTCTGGCGAAATTCCTGCAACTGATTATATGGCATCTTTAGTACATCCGTGCCATCAAAAAGAATCTCGCCGCTTTCGATATTTGCGTTGCTGGGCAAGACACCCAATATAGCTCTCATAGTTGTTGTCTTGCCGCAGCCCGACTCACCAACCAGCCCTATACTTTTGCCTTTAGGTACAGTCAGATTAACCTTTTCCAGTACATGAGTAACTACATTGGCGACTGTGTAGGATACGGACAGATCTTTGATCTCCAAAATATTATGATTAGTTTCCATCAGTTCCCCTCCACATTAAAAATATTCCCAACGCCGTCACCGACCAGATTGAAACCCAAAACAATCAGTATGATAGTTACCGCCGGGAAGATTGTCAGCCACCACATATCGGGCAAAAATTTGACCCCGTCATTGATCATATTGCCCAGAGCCGGGATCGGAGGCTGTTCTCCTAATCCTACAAAGCTGAGGGTAGCGCCCATGATAATGACATAGCCAATATCCAGCGTCATCTTAGTGAGTATCTGATCGATAGTGTTGGGCAAGAATTCCTTGACAATGATATGTCCCAATCCCGCCCCCGTCAGTTCCGCATAGGTAATATAATATTCAGTCCTAAGCGAAGATACTACACCGAAAGTTAATCTGGCATACCATGGCCACCACATTATAGTAATGGCAATCATAGAATTTCGCAGATTCGGTTCCATAATGGCCGCTATTGCCAAGGCCAATACCAGGGCAGGCACAGATAGAAAAATATCCACTATTCTCATCAGAACTGTTTCAATCCATGTGTCGCGATAATAGCCGGCCAAAACGCCGACAATAAACCCGATCGGAACTGAAATAGCCAACACCAGCACACCCATCAGCAGAGTGCTCTTAAGGCTAAATAGCAAGCGGGAAAATACATCACGACCCATAGTATCTGTTCCCATAAGATGCTTAGAACTTGGAGGTAGCTTGCTCTCCGAGAACTTGACAACTGCTCCTGCATCCTCCGGATACGGTGCAATGAGAGGAGCAAATATGGCTAATATTATTATTATAAGAACAATAATTAAACCCACAACTGATGCTCCGCCCGCAGAAAATTTATACCAATTTCTTACCATTGATTCTTTTCGCTCCGGTGTCATTGATTGCCTCCTATCTCGTTCGTGCCTGGCGCATTCTTGGATCAAGAATCATTGCAACAATATCCACAACTATACTTGTTCCCACGAATGCCATTCCAATGATAAGAACGACAGCAATAACGGCATTAGAATCCTTATTTAGTATTGCATTCATGCCATAGCTGGATAATCCCGGCCAGTTAAAAATTCTTTCCACCAAAAAAGCATTTCCAAATAAAGAAGCAAAATCCATGCCCATGACTGTAATGGTCGGTATTACCGATGGCTTTAAGAGGAATTGGCGATTAACAATTTTTCGGGGGACACCCTGTGAAGTAACCATTGTAATATAGTCTTTACCTGCGTTCTGTAACATACTTGATCTTGTGATGCGTGCTTCTTGCATGGTCTTTCCTAACGAGAGAGCCAGAGCCGGGAAAAGAAGATGCAGGAAGGCATCCCAGGCAGCAGCCGGCTGACCACCAATTAGGGCATCCAGAATATACAGCCCGGTAACAGGGGTAATCGCAAATTGTGGACTTAACCTTCCGCCTATCGTTGGCATCACCGGTAACCAATAACCAAAAATTAATACAAACAATACAGCAAAAACAAAGGTCGGCGTAGCAACAAAAACATAACCTAAGAAACGTGTTAAATAATCAGGCCATTTGTTCCTATGTTGGGCACTGATTACGCCCAAAAATAAAGCAATAAATAATGGAGGAATCCCCGCCCATATTACTAACTCAATTGTAGCGGGTGCAAAGTCTTTAATGTCCTGGCTCACAGCCCTCTGTGTATAAGACGATATGCCAAAATCTCCTTGAACGGCATTGGAAAGCCAATAAAAATACTGCACCGGCAAGGGCTCATTAAGGTGATTGACTTCTCGATAATGCTCAAGGACTTCTTCAGGAGCATTTGGTCCTAAGGCCAGACGGGCAGGGTCACCTGGAACCGCTTTCATTAAGGCAAAAATTACTACGGTCAGCCCAAGTAACACTACAATGGAGCTCGCCAGACGTCTAGTAATACTTTTAAACAGTAACATCCGTACACTCCTTATTTCTTATCCAAATTCTGGAAACTATGGTTTGTGGTTTTAGCCCCTTAAGATCAGGCAGTACAAATCGATATAAGCTTAACTTGTCATCTCACAAAATTTGTGAGATGACAAGTTTGCATTCTACGAAAATATATTATTGACAAAATACATTTACTTTCTGTCGGGATAAATCCTTATTTCTCGCATATACAAAATGTAGCCCATTACCGGTGCTTGCAACTCAGGATTTCCACTATCCCAATCAATATATGCAGATTGATAGGCAACAGGACTCACTACCTCTGCCAACGGAATCATAACAACTTTGTCAGCGAGGTAGTCTTGAATCTCCTCATATTTTGCAATACGTTCCTTATCATCGATAATGGTTATCGACTCGTCAATCATGGCATCCAATACATCATCATTAATCCAGCTGCAATTCTGCCAGGTTCCGACTTCCTTAGAGCGAATCGCCGACATCAATACTGAGCCCGCCTCAGAGTAATCACCGGTAAATACCGTAGTTGTGACATGGGGCGTAGTATCTGGTGAAGCGGCATTTTCTACTACTTTCGCCCAGGGAGTTTTTACTACCTTGACATTGACGCCAACCTGAGCAGCAACAGCCTGGATCAGTAGTGCCAGCTTTTCGCGGTCTGGTGTTTCTGCTATCCAGCATACTTCTATCGGATAATCAGCAATATTATCCTTATATTTTGATAGCGCAATTTCTTCCTTAGCCTTCTCGATGTCATAGGTAAAGTCATACATCTTCTTATGACCTCTCAAAGTACTGCAGATTATGCTTTCAGCGACAGTTGAGCCAGGGAAAATATCATTATAAATAGTATCATAATCCATCATATATGCGAGGGCTTTCCTAACATGAGGATCATCCAGAGGAGGTTTGGAGTTGTTGAGAATTAAGAAAATAATATTACCTCCCTTTGTATTCATAATATCGATTCCTTCAATCGCATCAAGCGTAGTGTTAGTCTCAGCACTTTGGTAAGTATCTGCGATCTCAAGCTCTCTTCTTTGCATCATCGTTTTAACAGTAACTGATTCGTTTGAGCCGTACGCCTTAAATCCTTTGGGGTTGTTCGGATCTAAACCTGCCCAGTACTCAGGATACTGTTCGGCCAAAATATATGCATTGGCAGCATACTCTTTCAACTTGTACGGACCGCTCCCTGCATCGTTTTCCAGCAGGAAAGCTTTACCATAATCTCCCTTATCACCGTATGTGCCTTCCGCATACTTGGTCTCTACAAGGGCACTATCCAGAATATAGAGCCTGACTAAAGCTGCAGATAAGGTACCATTACGAATACTGCACCTATACTCAACAGTTGTGTCATCAACAGCTACTGCTTCTTCGACAGTAGAAGCAAACAGATAGCCAAAACCTTCACCCAGTGTCAGCATACGGTTCATGGTATAGGCCACATCCTTAGCGGTTAAGGGATTACCGCTGTGGAATTTTACATCATCACGAATCTTGAATGTCCAGACAAGTCCGTCATCAGATACATCCCATTCCGTTGCAATCCAAGGCTTGACACTACCATCTTGTGTTGGCTGCAACAAAGGATCATACAAATTAATTATTACGCTAGCCGATGCAAAATCTGACCCAACACCAGGATCAATCTTTGGCATTGAGGCCAATGTGTAGCGCAATAGTCCTTCCTCAGTGTCGCCTTCATTTGTCGACGGCTGTTTCTCTGTTTCTTCATTTGCTTTTGTCGTTGGATCACTGGTTTTATTGCCGCAGGCAGCAACAAGAGTTAAAAGCATCACAAGACAGAGAAATAAAGCTACTTTTTTCTTCATGAAATACCTCCCTATATAATGAAAATTTATTTATATTAAGACAGAGTCTGTCAATTAATATGCAGCCCGGATCGACTAAGAAAAACAAACATTGCACATATAATGCCTTGATTATATCATTTTAATCGTATACCATGATAATAATAATTAATTATTATTCAATAAAATCTACTTATAGGATGAGTATGCTAGATAATAAACTACTTACTTTTTTGAGTTTATGCCAAACTAAAAGCTTTACAAAAACTGCAGAGCAATTGCATATCACCCAGCCTGCCGTTTCTAAACATATTAAAGCGCTTGAGAAAGAGTACAACGTTTCTCTATACTATTACGTGGGACGGAAATTTAATTTAACCGCTGCCGGGATTTACCTTTTTCAGTTCGCAAATTCAATTCACCTGGATTCTGAGCGTATGCGTTCACAACTTTCATTTGTTTCCGCAGATGTCAGAGAACTGCGAGTTGGTGCAGAACTCGCAACGGGAGAATCTTTTTTCTACGACTTGCTCGTTGCTTTTATAAAGAAAAACCCCGAGACCAATATTTCAGTTATTATTGACAATTCATCCACCCTTTCGCGTATGTTGGAAGATGGTGACCTGGATTTTTTAATTATCGATGAATCTTTTTCCAAATCAGAATTTGAATACCACACTTTATGCAGTGGAACGACTGTCTGTGTATGTTCACCGGATCATCCCTTAGCGGATAAAACTGTCAGTATAGAGGATCTGTACGATAATACATTGATCCTGGGTGTAGAAAATACGCCTTCCCGAATGCGTCTTGACATTATTTTTCAGGAAAATGGGATATCCGCATTTTCTTTCCCCCATAGAATAGAAATAACTAATGGATTAGCAGTCGTCAAACAACTCGTACACCATAATGTAGGTATCGCTTTTCACTACACAAGTGCTGTATTAAAAGAACTACGAAGTGGTTATCTAAAAAAAATCATCATTAATGATTTTTTCGAACGGCATTCATATAACCTGGTTTTTGTGCGCAATAGCTATTTTCGCCCTTCACAAGTATATTTCATAAACTTCTGTCAAGATTTTCTGCATGAACTGGACATCAAGCTTTCCGAGTAACTAAAGAGAAAACAGATCAAGTATCATAACCAAGATAATCCATAATCGTTCCTAAATATACTTTTGTGCATAACACCACCTCATCAATATTTACTGACTCATTGTAGGAGTGAATCCCTTCAAGATTTGCCGGGCCATATTGTATAGTAGGGATGCCTGCATACCTATAAAACTTTGTATCGCTTGAAGCCCACTGAAAAGTCTTTTGTAAATTGATATCTGCAACAGCGCGCACATTTGCGGCTAATGTTTCCACTATTTCTTCGTCTTGGTCTGTAGTATTCGGATCCGAATACCCATTGTAAACACACTGAATCCCCTCTATCCCCGATTTTTTTAATAAAAACTCGATTTTTTCACGCACTGTGTCCGCTTTAAGACCGACAGGAATTCTAATATCAATCTCAGCCTCTGCATGATCCGGCACCATATTAACTTTTGTTCCACCGCAGATCTTTCCAACATTGAATGTTAGGTGATCCAAAATATACTCTGCCCCTTTTTGTTTAAGAAGCTCTTCACGTACTACTTTTTTTGTTAGCTTCATGGTTTCTTCAATCTTTGCAGGTAAAAACACTTGAAGATCCTGCACTGATCGTATGGCTTCAATGGCCTTCAATAGTTTTTCTATCGCGTTATCACCTGCGAAAGGTGCTAAACTTCCGTGAGCCGACTTGCCTTGTGCTATTAGCTTTAACCATAAACTGCCCTTCTGGCCAATCTCGCAATTATGATGACAGGATGGTTCTGCAACTATGCAAGCATCTCCCTTTGTAATTCCATTCTCAACTAGCCATTTAGTTCCATTAGGTCCGCCGATTTCTTCATCCGGAACAATCGTTAAAAGAGCTTTCCCTTTAAGCTGTACTTGATGCTTAACGATCATGGAAAGGGCAAAAAGTAAACCTCCAATGCCACATTTCATATCTGTTGCGCCTCGGCCATGAAGCACCCCGTCTTTCACCAAACCTGAAAATGGCGGCACATCCCATTTGGAAATATCCCCTGCCGGGACAACATCCATATGACCATTAAGTATCAATGTGCAGCCAGAATCAGGCCCAGTCTTAGCAATAATATTCGGCGTGCTCCCTGTCTTGTCCAAGATCTCCCACGATATCTTATGCTTCGATAGAAAATTCGTTATGAATGAAGTAATCTCGCCCATATCTCCGGGTGGATTTGAGCTATCAATTTTTATGAGATCAGAACATAGAGATATCAGCTCTTTTTTGTTCTTCTCAATTTCTGCAATTAATAATTCTTTTGTTGGGCTATTCATTTCCTTGCTCCTTCCTGAAATAATATATCTGAATTAACCGGTTCAAGCTGGGCGGTAAAGTGGCGCAGAACCTCAGGTTGCCAGACGATTCGATAGCCTTTGAGGGTTTCGGCTTTGTCTTTGACTGAGATAAGCGTATCGGCGATATGGTCGAGATGAGCTTGGGTGTACACGCGCCTAGGGATGCAGAATCGCGCGAGCTCCATCTCCGCTTGAAGTTGCTTTCCGGTTTCCGGATCCGGATCCAGCATATAGCTGCCAATATCGCAGCCACGAATGCCGCCTTCAAGATAGGCTTCTATTACCAGTGCCTGACCTGGGAATTCATAGTAAGGAATATGAGGCAAGACTTTTCTGGCATCGACAAAGACAGCATGGCCACCCGTCGGGTACTGAATCGGCACTCCGCCTGCGCGCAGTTTGTCTCCGAGATATCTGATCAGCCCCAACCTATATTTAAGGTAGTTTTCGTCTAAGGCTTCATATAGTCCGAGCGCTAAAGCCTCAAGATCCCGACCTGCCAGGCCGCCATAGGTAATAAAACCCTCAAAGGGAACTGTCAGGGCCTGGACTTTAGTAAACAGCTCTTGGTTTTCTTTGACGCCGATAATGCCGCCCATATTGACAATTCCGTCTTTCTTGGCCGACATCGTGAAACAGTCCGCGTAGCTGAACATCTCCCTTGTAATATCTATAATGCTGCGGTCGGCATAGCCAGACTCACGCTCTTTGATAAACATGGCATTTTCGGCGAAACGGGCAGCGTCAATATTCAGCACAATCTGATACTTTTTGGCAACAGCAGCAACTTCGCGCATATTGGCCATTGAAACCGGTTGACCGCCGGCGGTATTATTAGTGATGGTCATAACGATAACGCCGATATTTTCCGCGCCTTTTTCGCGGATAAAGTTCTCCAGGCGCTCGACATCCATATTGCCTTTGAAGGGGTAAACCGTTTCCGTGTCATGCGCTTCCGGAACTACAAGATCAACCGGTTTGGCTTTGCAGAGACCGACATGTCCCCTTGTAGTATCAAAGTGCATATTAGAAACCGAATACTGTCCTGCCTTGAGCAGGCAGGGATAAAGAATTTTTTCAGCCGCTCTGCCCTGATGTACCGGTTGCATGTAGCGATATTGGAAAATGTCTCTAACCGTATCTCTGATCTTATAGTAGCTGGAGGCTCCGGCATAACTCTCATCAGCCACCATTACACCCGCCCACTGCATATCGCTCATGGCATTGGTTCCGCTATCAGTCAAAAGATCAATATAGACATCCTTGCTGGGTAGCGAAAACAGATTGTAATTGGCTAATTTGATAGCTTCTTCTCTCTGTGCTCTGGTAGTAATTGACAGTGGCTCGACCATTTTGATGCGAAAGGGTTCGGCAATATAATTGGACATATCGATTCCTCCATATTAATTTTTCAGCTCTCTATCGTACAGAGCCGGTTGTCTTTGTTGTCGATTACACTTCTAAAAAAAGAGCCGTACTGTCTTGTACGGCTCTTGCTGATCTTTGCTAATCGGACAGAAGATGAATAAATAGTCCGGAACGGAGCTTAGGCTCAAACCAGGTTGATTTGGGCGGCATTGTCATCTCGGCATCGGCAATCTCCAGCAATTCGGCCATGGTGGTCGGATACATGGAGAAAGCTACGCCCCCGGCTGCGTCCACGCGGTCTGCCAGTTCCTGCAAACCTCTGATTCCGCCGACAAAGTCAATGCGCTTACTGGTGCGTGGATCTTCAATCGCCAGCAATGGCGACAGCACATTCTGCTGCAAAATCGAAACATCCAGCCTGTCATAGGGATCCTTATTCTGATAAAGCTCGGGTTTGGCGGCCAGTTCGTACCAGTTGCCGTCGAGATACATGCCGAAATGAGCCTTGGCCTTCGGGCGCAGGGGTTCTTTCCCCTCCATCTTGCGGACGCTGAACCCGGTTTGCAGCACCTTCGTAAAGTCTTCTGCCGAGAAACCGTTCAGATCTTTGACGATCCGGTTGTAATCCATGATGAATAGATCTTCATCGGGGAAAATCACGGCCATGAAATAGTTGAACTCGGCGTCGGCCGGGGCGTCAGGGAACTGTTCCCGGCGCTTGAGACCGACTTTAGCGGCAGAGGCGCTGCGATGGTGGCCATCGGCGATATAGAGGGCGTCAATTCCGGCGAAAAGTTGCTCCAACTTGCCATTGAGATCATCGTCTTCAATAGCCCAGGTATAATGCGTTATATTGTCCTCGCTGGTAAAACCGGCCGTCGGGGCATTGAACTTGATAAAGTCGTTGAGCAGCTTGCTGATCTCCCGGTTTTCACGATAGGTGAGGAAAATCGGTTCCGTATTGGCGTCAGTAGCGTCAAAATGATTGATGCGATCCTGCTCCTTGACCTCGAGGGTCAGCTCGTGCTTCTTGATATCATTGCTGAGGTATTCGTCCACCGCTACCGTAGCTACGAGTCCGGTCTGAACGCGGCCGCACATGATCTGGCGGTAGATATAGAACATAGGCTTTGTATCCTGAACCAACACGCCGTCCGCTGTCATCTGCTCCAGGACTTCTTTGGCCCTGGCGTAGACTTTGGGATCATAATCACCGATCTCATCCGGCAGTCCGATCTCGGAACGAACCACGTGGAGGAAGCTGTCGGGATTGCCTGCGGCCATTGCCTTGGCTTCGATCCGGTTCATCACATCATAGGGCAGCGAAGCTACCTTAGCGGCTTTCCCCGCTGCCGGTCTCAATGATTTAAAAGGTCTGACTATCGCCATCTGATTACTCCTTTATATGCAGGTAGCCCGGGGCTGATCCTTAGAGCAGTTCTTTCACGATCTCGACGATCTCATCGCCGATTCTGGCCTGAGCTTCGGCCGTTGCGCCGCCCAGATGGGGTGTCAGAACAATCTTGGGACAGGACAAAACGCGCTGATTATCGGCCGGCTCGGTAACAAAGACATCCAGGCCGGCGCCGGCAATTTTGCCCGCTTCGATAGCATCGACCAGAGCATTTTCGTCAACCACGCCGCCGCGGGAGCAGTTGATGATATAGGCACTGCTTTTCATCAGCGCCATTTCTTCGGCTCCGACTTCGGGCTTGGCGCCGGCAGTCGGAATTAAAATAGCCAGGAAATCCGCTTCCCGCAGGACTTCTTCCTTGCTCTTCTGGGTACAGCCCGGATAGACGAAATTCTGCGTCCGGCGATGGAAAATCACCTGCATCCCCAGGGCCAGAGCTTTGTCGGCCAGGCGCTGGCCGATGCGGCCAAAGCCGATTAATCCCAGTGTCTTGCCGGCGATTTCCGTACCGGTGTAGAGCTTCTTCAGCCATTGGCCCTCTCTCATGGTATGAGTCGCCTCGCCGATGTGGCGGCAGGCCGCCAGCATATGTCCCAGCACCATCTCCGCCACAGCATTGGTGGAAGCATTGGGTGTATTCCTGACGATCAGGCCCTGTGACTCGGCGTAAGCGACATTGATATTGTCAACACCGACGCCGCCGCGGATAATCAACTTCAGGCGCCCGGCCGCGCCGGCATCGATCTGCGGATCGCGCATCTTGGTAGCGCTGCGGACTATGACACAGTCCACTTCGGCCAGACGCTTCAGCAGCGCCTCATCTTCGTATTTATTGGTATCTACCTCATAACCTGCAGCCTCAAGTGCAACTTTAGCCGAGGCATCAATTCCATCATTAGCTAAAATAATTTTCATTTAGGCCTCCAATCCGAGAATATCTTCAATATTCCCCAACAGATCCAGCAATTCGGCTTCCGTACACTCGGCCATCGTGGCAATCCGGAAAGTGATATCCTTGTACTTGCCGTAGCCGTTGCTGATCGTGTAGCCTCTCTCGCCCAACTTCTTATTCAAATCCGCAAAGTCAAAGCCGATCGTATTGTTGATACAGGTGACGGTATTGGAGCGGCATCCCGGAGCGGCAAATAGCGAAAAATGCTTTTCCGCCCAGGAGCGCAGCAGATCCGCCAGCTTGGCATGGCGGGCAAAGCGATTCTCAATGCCCTCCTGATTGACAATTCGCTCCAGCTGGTAGTCGAGTGCAAACATATGGGATAGAGAGGGTGTTGATGGGTACTGGTGGTTCTTCTGCACTTGCTCATAGAGCTTGACCAGATCCAAATAAAAGCCGCGGAACTCCTTTTGTTTCGCCGCCTCATAGGCGCGCTCGGAGACAGAACACAGTGAGAGCCCCGGCGGCAAACCCAGGCATTTCTGAGTCGAAGTTATGCAGACATCTATGCCCCAGGCATCAACTTCGATCTTGGCGCCGCCCAGAGAAGACACCGCATCCACAAGAAATAGTACATCATCGTATTTCTTGACCACCTCACCGATCGCTTGTACCGGATTCATGATGCCGGACGAGGTCTCATTATGTTGCACCGTTACCACATCATATTTGCCGGTCTTCAGAGCCTCCTCAACCATCTCTGGTGTCGTCGGCTGCCCCGGCTCAGAGGTAAACTTATCGGCCTCGACATTGTTAAAGCAAGCAATTTCATACCAGCGATCGCCGAAAGAGCCGACGGAAAAGACCGCCGCCCGCTTTCTGGTGCAGCAGCGAATCGCTGCCTCCATCAAACCGGTGCCGGACGACGTTGAAAGAAAGATCGTATAC
>JAAZGH010000247.1 GCA_012511325.1 Clostridiales bacterium
GCTCACGGATCATTGCGCATTACCTTAGGACGTGAGAATACTGCTGCTGACATTGATCGTATGATAGCTGATTTGCCCGGCGTAATAGAAAAGTTGAGGCTGATATCACCATTGTATGCTGATTTTAAACACGGAAAGATCAAAAATATTATTCCTGAACAGGGGGAGAATTTGTTGAAGGGGGAATCACGATATGAAGTACAGCGATAAAGTTATGGATCACTTTCTAAATCCGCGCAATGTTGGTGAAATTCCTGATTCGACTGTTTCAGGCACGGTGGGAAACCCTGTCTGTGGCGACATTATGCGTATTGATTTGAAGATTGAAAATGAAGTTATTGTTGATGCAAAATTCATGACTTTCGGTTGCGAGGCAGCTGTTGCTACCAGCAGTATGGCTACGGAAATGATTATAGGCAGAACCGTACAAGAGGCACTTGAGCTGACAAATAGAGCTGTGGCAAATGCTTTGGATGGTTTACCACCAATTAAAATGCATTGTTCGGCCTTAGCTGAACAAGCAGTCAAAAAAGCTCTGCTACAGTACTATCAGGAACATGGCCTCCTTAATGATGATAATCTCAAACTCTTTTCTATTTTAGAAGAAGATGTGCATGACCATGAGGCCGATGAGGAATTAATAAATCTGCCCGGGATTGAAAATCAATAGCTTATTTAAGTTCACACTGGGCTATTCATGTTCAATATCTGACCGTTGCTTGCGCACACTGCTGAGTGGATTCTTTTCCACCGCAGCGTGCAAAGCGTCTTTGCTTGTATGAGTATAAATTTCAGTCGTTGCAACACTCTCATGACCTAAAATCATTTGCAAATTACGAATATCAACCTTGCCGTACTGGTACATTAAAGTAGCAGCGGTATGTCTTAGTTTGTGCGTTGAATAGCGTTTGGGATCGATACCGGCAGCCAGCATATTTTTTCGTATCACATTTTGCACAGCTCTGGCTCCCATTCTTTTGCCTAAGCGGCTGATAAAAAGGGCATCCTTATCGCTTTCCTTGGGTTTGATACGATCCGGATAGTAATCATTAAGGGCGGCAATGCAAGCGCCATTTAAATAGATTGTTCTCTCTTTTCCGCCTTTCCCCATTACTACCAGCGTGTCCTCTCTAATATCAGATAGATTAATACTGACCAGCTCCGATAGACGCATGCCGCAATTCAGAAAGAGGGTAATGATAGCATAATCGCGAGATCGGTATTGATCGTCCGTGCATTCAGTCGCAGCTAGCAGTCTCTTGCTATCATCTAAGGTTAAATAACGGGGAAGACGACGCAATTGCTTAGGCATCTCCAAATTTGCGGCCGGATTCTCATCTAAAAGGTTGGCTTTGGTAGTTAAATAATGAAAGAATGAGCGAATTGCAGATATGTGTCTCGCTCGTGTAGCTGCACTATTCTTTCTCTCTGTACTGAGCCAGGTAATATACAAATAAAGGTCACTTAATTGAATTTCCCGTAAAAACTTGTCGCCTGCCAGAGATAGATCAATGTCATCCCATATTTGATCAGCCGGGAGATCAAGTTTCCTGCTAAGCTGGAAGCGTAGAAACATTATCAAATCATATCTGTATTCTTTGATAGTTGCAGGCGAACGTTCACGAATCGCTTGGAAATAACCAAGGAAATCATCCAGCCTTCTGCATTTAGTTTTGTCATTAATGATTGTCATTGCTACTTTTTAATAGATTGTCTATTTTACTTGTATTGATCCTTCGAATTAGGTAAAGTTAATAAATCGGGTCAACGACAGTTAGAACATGGTTATCATTATTATAATATTGTCTGCTTTACAGATTAGTTACAAAAGATTGTGACCTATTAGGAGGATAAATTAATATGACAGGAAAATACCGAGTCGGCGTTATTGGGGCAACGGGATATGTTGGACAGCATTTTGTATCATTACTATCCGATCACCCCTGGTTTGAAATTAAATATTTATTTGCTTCCGAGCGTTCAAGCGGCATGTCCTATCGGGATGCCATCAAAAATCGGTTTAAAACCGCTATGCCACCTACTGATACAATTGCAAATCTTAAAGTGTACTCATTAACTGAACTGAAGTTTTTTGCTGATGAGATGGATTTTGTGTTCTGCGCAGTTTCAATGTCTACGGAAGAGATCTATGCCCTGGAAGAGGAAATTGCCAGACTGGAGTTACCGGTAGTATCCAATAACTCTGCTCATCGCAATACTCCTGATGTACCTATGATTATTCCCGAAATAAATTGGCAGCACGCAGAAATTATCCATGCACAAAGGAGACGCTTAGGAACAAGAAGAGGGTTCATTGCTGTCAAGCCTAATTGCTCTATCCAGAGCTATGTGCCGGCAATTCATCCACTCATGTCCTTTGGCCCTACGAAGATAAATGTAGTTACTGCTCAGGCTGTATCCGGCGCCGGACGTAGTCTGGAAGGCTGGCCGGAGATGAACGCCAATGTAATTCCATATATTGACGGCGAAGAAGGAAAAAGTGAATTAGAACCTTTGAAAATATGGGGTCAAATTACAGGTCGGGAAATAGTACTTGCCTCAAAACCTATAATTTCCGCCCAATGCCTGCGTGTTCCGGTTGAGCATGGACACTTGGCTGCTGTCTCTGTAAGTTTTAGTGAAAATATAACAGAAAGCGATATAATATCTGCTTGGCGCAATTATGTACTGCCGGAGCAGGTGAGGGGGTTACCCAGTTCAATTGAACCTTTCCTCTGCTACAGAGAAGAGCCTGACAGGCCTCAATCACGCATTGATTCCGGTGCGGGGAGAGGTATGCAGATAAATATTGGCAGGCTACGAAAAGACAATATTTTTGACTATAAATTTGTTTGTCTATCGCATAATATCTCACGCGGTGCCGCCGGAGGCGCTGTACTCATGGCGGAGTTACTGTGCAGGGAAGGCTGGATCAAGCAAGAGTCTTGAAAGAATATGGACAAAGATAGAAATATAACACCTACAACAATTATTGAAAATGACATTATGCAACTTGCTGCACTAGTCGGTACAGGGCTTTTAAAGAATGGAGCTGAGACTTACCGTGTCGAAGACAGCATGTTAAGTATTCTGAATAGCTACAGTGAATATCTCTCTGATCCGCAGGTATTTGCAATAACTCACTACCTCACTGTATCAGCTCAGGATAAGGATGGTAACACAATAGTCGTAACCCAAAATGCCAGGGAAGTCGAAACAAATTTAAATAGAGTGCATCTTTTAAATGATTTTACAAGACGCGTTAATCGGGAAAGGCCGGACATTAAGACCGCAATTAAAGAGGTCAAAAGAATTCTAGCAACTCCCAGATATTCACAGTCTATCTATACAATTGGGGTTGCAATGACAGGCCTTGCCTTTACATTATTGTCCGGTTCCACCTTGGTACCGGCTCTCTGGGCTGCGGTAGTATCTGCTCTTTTGACCTTTATAGTCAAACCATTGCGCCGTATGGGAGGCAACAGGATCTTTGTCAATATAGTCAGAGGCGTAATGATCTATGTTCTTATGTTTCCGGTTATGTTCACATCTTACAGTAATCAGATCCACTTAATGACAGCGGGAGCTTTTATGTACTTATTCCCGGGAATAATGCTGGTCAATAGTATTCGCGATCTGATTGCAAGCGATTACCTGGCCGGACTGATCAAGATGATTGAAACTGTTCTGGCAGCTACTGCCCTTGCTGTAGGATCCGGTATCGGGGCAGCCTTTCTGACAAAAGTCTTTAATCGTCCGCATTCAGAATTACCTACCTTAACTTCGATTAATCCCGATCGTCCGGAATCGATTCTTATCGCAATCTTAGGTGTCTTTTCCTTTCTGATCATATTTGATGTCAAAAAGCTGCCTTTGATTATTGGCAGTGTAGGTGGGGGCTTGGGCTGGTTGATATATGCGCAGATTAATCGCCATAAAGATTTTGACTACAGCTTGGCTATCTTTATTGCTATCGTATTTTTGGCAACATATTCGGAACTGATGGCAAGATTTACTAAGAAGCCGGTAACCGTATATTTGACAGCCGGATTATTCCCGTTGGTGCCGGGATATGATATCTACCGGACGATGAATTATTTTGTTACGGCGCAACATGATGATTTCATCGATAGTTTTGTGCGTACATTAATAATTACCGGAACATTGGCATTGGGGATTATGCTGGTATCTTCAGTGGCAAAACTTCTCTACAGTTACCGATCGCCACATCTTAATCATCATTAGAAAAATGACCGTATCGTATTTGTGTTGAATAATAGGGTAGAGCTGGTCTTGCTGGATTCCATCAAATATGAGTTCATTGTCAATATCATTCACACTTAGCGAACTTCGCAAAATAAAAGTTTTGCGAAGTTAAAGGGATGTATTTTTATATTAATTAAATTCAAATCCATTTTAAGCGGTAAAACTAAGGTCTATCGTTGTTAAAGTCAAAATCAGTTGAAGAGTTCAAAGTATCTTGGGTATTTGAATTATTTGATTCCACTGTAACCGTATATGTTTGTTCCCCGTATAAGCTATCTACTCCCAAGATTTTGCGCCATTCCGGAATGTCTTTAATTGGGTTATATATTATTAGCATTACCACAACAAAAATAATTATGACCAGGACTATTAGTAAATTCCTTAGTTTTCTTTGCCTGCTCTCCTGATGGAATTTTCTTTTGATTCTGGCTACCGTAGTAAAGCCTTGCAGACGGTATACTCTTGCTCCGGTTTTAATTTGTGATTCCAAATTAAAATTCCCGTTGTTCAAGCCAGCTCTCAAAATGTTTTTTCTTCTAATACTATTTTCCTTAATTGAATTATATCCTGAGAGCTTGTAGCGTTCATCAAAATATTCCTTAGGTAATTCTACCTGATTCAGGATTGGGTCGTAATCAGTTGTAAAGGCAGCAGTCTCTCTATCTGATAATTCCTGCTCATGATACTTTGTCTCGCCAATATCTGACGGTCGATCCAACATATAATTATTGTCATTTAACTTAGACTGGACTTTAGTATCTGATGTTAATAGATTGTCATATTGCACAGTATGATCAATAAATGTCTGGGAATCGGCATGCAAAGGCTTAAGCTGACTATTAATATTGTTATCTTGAAACTCCAATTTTACTTTGCGGATTTTCGACACCAGGCACCTCCGAGCAATCTGCTATCATTAATATCATTATACCTGAAACTTGAATCCCCTACTGATCTTCCCTCATTTTGTTTTAAATGATATTTTGATATATCACATGGAATAGCGAACAAGTGTTTGACAAGATCTCAGTTTAAGGATAAGATTAGCGTAATTTAGCGTAATAATTTTTATCCATTGTATGTTTTCTGGAGGAATTAATGAATAAACATCCATTCACTCGCGCAACTGTTGAACAAACTGTAGAGTTGGTTTATAGCTTCCTGGTTGATTATATCAGAAAGAATGGCTATCCGCCTTCGATCCGCGATATTTGCAAAGGTGTCGGTATAAAATCAACTTCTACTGTACACAATCATCTGAAACGACTTAGTGAACTTGGCAGAATCGAGATGAAACCGGGGAAAAGACGAGCCATTAGCGTTCCCGCTCTGGAGCAAGGTAGTGAGCGAAAAATCCCGCTGATTGGACGTGTGACAGCGGGTCTCCCAATTCTGGCATCTCAGAATATAGAGCGTGAGCTTTCTGTTCCTGCCGGTTACTTCCCCGATTCAGATGATATGTTTGCTCTCAGCGTCAGTGGTGACAGCATGAGAGATGCCCATATCCTGGATGGAGATATAGTTTTTGTTCGTAAACAGCCTACAGCTGAGCTAGGACAGATTGTTGTCGCTTTGCTGGATACTGAAGCTACTGTAAAGCGCCTGGTAAGTGAAAACAATCACATCTATCTCAAACCGGAAAACTCGGCCTATTCCCTAATCCCCTTTGAAGATGAGTCATATCGGATTTTAGGCATAGTACGTGGAGTGTTTCGCCCAGCGCTGTAACGCTTCCAGCTCTTCTGAGGACAAATCCTTATCTCGGTATACATATTTCACGGCCATTTGAGGGCGAATATGTGCCAATGCCTGCTTGTATATTAGTAGCCGTGAACCGTTATGGTCTACAAAGATTGAAACATCATCAAAATCCAGAATTATAGCGGCTATGCATCTTTCATCCAGATACAATATTTCTACAGGAATACTACTGGCTACACATTTCTGCAGGAATTGTTCCTCAACATGAGTTTTTAATATTCCTTCAGGTTTTGCTAAAAAACAATCGGGGAAATTACTGTATTTCATTTCAGCTTCTATTCCTTTCTTGATAATTATATATCTGCTCTTATATTGCATAAGAGCAAGATATGTAATTTTATCATATAATAGTACATAAACACCAATAAAATAATTAAATCGTGTCAAGGCACGACAATAGTAGACAGTTTTATATAAAACAGATGTTAAAAGAACAGGATTTGAAATTAAAAGCGAAATAGATCGGTACGTGGACGAAACCATGTACGCTGCCTTTTGGCATATTGTCTGGTATGAATAATGATCCAATCCCTCGTTTCAGACAGACTAAATTGACCCTGGAGATAGGCAATAGTCTCCCGGTAACCAATGCCTGAATAAGGCTGTAAACTTATATCAGGATATTTACTGAGTAGAGATCTGGTTTCTTCTACTAAGCCTGCAGCAAGCATTTGATCTACCCTATCAATTATTCTCTGATTTAACTCTGCCTTACCCGGATCGATGTAATAAGCAACGAAGCGGTGCAAACTGTCTGGCAATCTCGATTGCTGGTTAATTACAGTACGAGTCTTGCCTGTCAACCGATACTGTTCGTGGAATCTGACAATTCGGCGCCTATCACTCGGAGCAATTGTCTGCGCAGCTTGGGGATCTAATTTGACTAACTTCTGCCAAAGTATCTCAAGACCGCTGTCGTCCACCTCTCTTTCAATTTCAGCTCTTAATAAATGATCTCTACTGTGCTTAGCATAGCTGATTCCATCCAAAAGGGCAGAGATATATTGGCCGGTTCCGCCACATATTACAATTTGTTTTTTTGATTGTTGGGCTTCCTTCAATATTCTAGCGACAGACTCAACATATAAAGCTACGCTATAGCTTTGATCAGGATCAAGGATATCGATCATTTCATGCGTGATTCTTTTCTGGTCTGTCTGAGTTGGCTTTGCAGTGCCAATGTCAAATCCACGGTACAATTGCATAGAATCAGCCGAAACAATCAATCCGTTAAGTCTTTCAGCAACACACATAGCTAGGCTGGATTTGCCTGATGCTGTTGGCCCGCAGATCAAAATTGCAGTAATATCGGCTCGCTCGAGTGCCGACTCAACGATAAAATCGCAAAAACCTGCTAATCTGTGTGCCCATTTCCCTGCTTCATCTTTATGTTTGCTTACCATTGCGCAGTTTATCCAATTATTCTCTTAAACATCTTGTCAAGATCATGGCGAGAAAATCGTATTAGCACTGGTCTGCCATGGGGACAATGATAAGGATTCTCCAGATTTTGCAAGTCGGATAGAAGACGCTTTATTTCCAAGCAATCTAATCTGTCATGAGCCTTTACAGCAGCTTTGCAAGCAATATCATGCAAAAGATCTTGTCTGCCATTTGCTAATGTTATATTTTCATTAACACAAGCTTCTATGACAGCGGAAAAAGCAAGCTCAGGATTAAGTTCTGAGCGTACTTCAGGAACCGCGCGGATCACAATAGAATCAGGACCAAAATTCTCATAATCAAAACCCAGTTGCTGTATTTGCTCTTGATATTCCGTCAATGCTGCAAGCTCAAGCTGAGTTATATTTAATTTCAGCGGTTTTAGCAATAACTGACTGGGCATTTTCTTTTTTTGATTAGGTTTCTTATTCAATAATTCCTCAAATAAGATACGCTCATGTGCGGCATGCTGATCAATTATGACCAGTTCGCCTTCTGTTTCGAGCAAGATATAGGTATTTGCATACACGCCGATAATACGAGCATTCTGGAGACTACCGACCTCCATATAATCAATAGATATTTGTCCCGGTGGAACTTGATTCGGTATATTTGTCTGCTCTAAAGGTATGGTTGTATTTCTATTTGATTGATCAGGCAGGATATCGACACAAGCACTTTGATTATCCTTAGCCGTAGTCTCTTCCGCCTCTTGAAATATAATGACCTTTGTGTCTGGTAATGATAGATCTGAATGTTTTTCCAGTTTCTGTTGTTTATTGTATCTTGCCAAACCGGTTGTTTTGTCTCTTACAGCACTAGATACTTCCATCTTGCTGTCAACAGGAGAATGTGAAGCAAGTTGTATTGGAGCCTTATTTTGATCCCCAATCCTGGGAATTCCCGAAGCTGATGTCAGAGCATTCTGAATAGTATGATAGACCGCACCGAATACTTCACTTTCTTGCCAAAATCTCAGTTCTCTTTTTTGGGGATGGACATTTATATCAACTAGCTCCGGTGGAATATTAATCTGCATGACTAAGGCCGGAAATCTGCCTTTGACAAACCAGCCACGGATTGCTTCATCAACAGCAACAGAAATTATTCTGGCATTGATATTTCTGCCATTGACTATGAAAATTTGTCGTGACCGATTACCACGTGCGTTTTCAGGCGTTGAGATATAACCGGAAATTATTACAGGAGGTATTTGATTATCAAAGGGGACCATGCCCTCAGCTGTCTTGCGGTCGAAAACGGCATAAATTGTACTTAAAAGATCATTATTCCCTGGTGTATAGAGTAAGCTCTTCCCTGCCTCATTAATTAGTCGAAAAGATACATCCGGCCGGGTTAAAGCTAGTTTGCTCATAATATCCGTTATATAACTGGCTTCCAGACTGTCTTTCTTCAAAAATTTATATCTGGCCGGCGTATTATAGAACAGATCATTGACAGTAACTGCCGTTCCCTCCGGGCACGAGCACGGATTGGCAGCGAAAATCTTTCCACCTTCAGCTTTGATTTCATAGCCCGACTCCACACCGGGCTCTCGTGTGCGCAGTCTTAGACGAGAAATTGAGGCAATGCTGGGTAAAGCCTCTCCCCTAAATCCCATCGTTGTAATTGTTTCTAAATCGTCTATAGTAGCAATCTTGCTGGTGAAATGACTCAATAAACAGTGTCTGGCGTCCTCTTCTGCCATGCCTCCGCCATTATCGCTGACCTCTATCTCACTTATTCCGCCATTGCGAATTGAGACTAAAATTTGTGTCGCACCTGCATCCAAAGAGTTGTCAATTAATTCCTTGACTACGGAGGCAGGCCTTTCAACAACCTCACCTGCAGCGATATGATTGATAGTTAGCTGGTCTAATTTTTTGATTACAGTCATGAGTTCCTCTTAACTTTGGTTACGCATTTTTTCAGCCATTTTAACTAAATCATGCAATTTGCTTAACGCATCTATCGGTCGCATCTGATCAATATCGATCTTTTCGATCTCTGCAATAAGTTTATCTGCCTCATAGACACTGCGCGCGGTACTGAAAAGATCAATCTGGCCTTCCTGCGGCTTTGCACCTTTCCTCATCACAAGTCTTTTACCTTGATTATCAGACTCAAGCTGCATTACCAGTTCTCTGGCTCTGGTTACTACAGATTGTGGCACTCCGGCAAGTCTTGCTACTTCGATACCATAACTATCATCTGTGCCGCCAGGGCGGATTTGATACAAAAAAATAATTTCTCCGTCATTTTCACTTACAGCTACATGTGTATTAAAGATACCGTCTTTGAGCTCTGCTAAATCGGTCAACTCGTGATAATGCGTGGCAAATAAGGTTCTACAGCCAAGATATGCTTTATCTGCAATATGCTCCAATACGGACCAGGCAATTGATAAACCGTCATATGTACTGGTACCTCTGCCAATTTCATCTAAAATTAATAGGCTGGATGCTGTGGCCTGACTCATAATCGTTGCGACTTCAGTCATTTCTACCATAAAAGTTGATTGGCCACTTCCGATGTCATCTGCCGCTCCGACTCTGGTAAAAATTCTGTCAACCAGTCCAATACTAGCGGATTGAGCGGGCACTAAACTAACCATTTGAGCCATCACCACGATTAGTGCATTTTGTCGCATATAGGTTGACCTACCCGACATCTTAGGGCCTGTTAACACCATACAGCGACGATCGCGGGTGTTGAGCTCCAGATCATTGGGAACAAAACTGTTTTGTGCCGTAAGCCTGGATAAAACCGGATGTCTTCCTTGCGATATAATCAGACAATCATCGTCTGTAATTTCAGGACGCACATAGTTTTCGCGATCTGCCAGATCAGCCAGACCGGCATATACGTCCAGGCCTGCCAGAGCTCTGGCGGTTCTTTGCAATGATGACAAGTTTCTTTTTACTTGATCTCTGATCCAGGAAAATAGTTCATATTCGAGATCATTCAATTTTTGTTTAGCGCCAAGTAATTTGTCTTCCCGCTCCTTCAGCTCCACCGAAATATATCTTTCAGCATTTGTCAGAGTTTGCTTACGAATGTAGCGATCAGGGACCAAGTGCAGATTTGACTTAGTAATTTCAATAAAGTAGCCAAAGACCTTATTGTAGCTCACACGCAGGTTCTTAATTCCGGTTTTTTCTCTCTCCTTTTGCTCATATTCTAAAAGCCAGTCCTGACCTCTATCAGCAATATCTCTATAGGTATCCACTTCCTCATTATAGCCTTGTTTAATCAGCTTTCCCTCAGTTAGTGAAATTGGCGGATCATCTACCAGTGCTTGTTCTAACAATGTATAGAGATCAGTATGCGGCTCAAGATCCGAAATCAGATCCTGCAAAGTATCTGCTGACATATTCTCCAATTCGGATCTAAGCAAGGGAATCTGCTCTAAGACATTCTTTAAGGCGATTAAATCGCGTGCATTTACCGTTCCCAGTCCGATTCGCCCGGAGAGTCGCTCCAAATCGTAGAGACCTGCCAACATTTCACGGCAGTTCTCTCTGACGATGAATTGCTTTAGAAAATCTGCTACAGCATCCAGTCTGGCATCAATATCAGTTCGATTAAGTAACGGTTGCTCCAACCAGCTACGAAGCAAACGGCTACCCATACTGGTCTTGGTACGATCCATCACCCAGAGCAGACTGCCTTTACATGAGCGATCTCTAATCGTCTCAGTCAGTTCAAGATTTCTACGTGCTGCTTGATCCAATAACATATAATCCTGTTGTCGATAGGGGAAGATTTTTCTAATATTCCGAGGCAACTGTAATTGATTGTCTGCGATATAACGCACTAAGGCAGCAGATGCATTCGGCCAAAGATAGTCTGCATCCGAGTATGCCAGTATATCAGAATCAATGCCTGCGGGAATAAAATAATCATCAGACAGGACTGTTACAGAAATATCATCATTCTCTTTTAACCAGCTCAATATAGCCGGATCTTCTAAGCTAGGTTGGTTAATTAATAACTCACGCGGACAAAGCCTGGCCAATTCATCAATTAATCGTTTATCGGCCGCTTCGCTCAGTAAGGCTGTTGTTTCAAAATGTCCGGAGGTAACATCGCAGGCGGCCAGGCCGAATACATGACCTGCCCGGTAAACCGAGACAATATATGCATACATTTTTTCATCGAGAGCGGTAGAATCAGTTACCGTTCCGGGTGTAACTATCCTTACGATCTCACGCTTGACTAAGCCTTTTGCTTGGCTGGCGTCTTCCACCTGGTCACAGATAGCGACCTTATAGCCCTTGTTTACCAGGCGATTGATGTAAAGATCGGCTGCATGATGGGGTACACCGCACATGGGTGCTCTCTCAGGAAGTCCGCAGTCTCTCTTGGTAAGTGTCAGTTCTAATTCACGGGCTGCAAGTATTGGGGCGTCAAAAAATAGTTCAAAGAAATCGCCTAACCTAAAGAACAATATACAATCAGGTCGCCTATTTTTCTCAGCGACATATTGTTCCATCATTGGCGACAGTTTTTCACCGGCAATATCTTTGAGCGTTAATGGCATATTTCCTCACCTAAAAGCGAAAAAGTCTTGGCATCGGTAATACGTACTGGTATAAACTCCCCTTCCCTGTCATCCACAGGAATTTGCTTAGAAAAAACATTTGTTCCATTCATGTTCCGAGGAATAAAATTCACTAAACGATTATCTGCTGTCCTTCCTGACAAAATTGTTATATCAACCGAACTGATCCCCTCACATAATACTTCTACACTGTGTCCAATGAGCTTCTGATTTGCATTCAAACTATGCTCATTCTGCAATTTAACCAAGTGCTCAAATCTTTCCTGTATAATATCTCTATTTAATGGATTGTACCATTCTGCGGCCGGAGTTCCGATTCGTGGACTGTATATAAAGGTAAAAGCACTGTCGAATCTAATCTTATCCATCACATCAATAGTATCCATAAAATCCGGCAAATTCTCACCCGGAAAACCTACAATAATATCTGTAGATATGCTTAGACCAGGCCTGGCTCTTCTAAGCTTACTTACAATTTCCAGATATTGCTCACGACTGTATTGTCTGTTCATCCTTGCCAAAATGCGGTTACTGCCGGATTGCAAGGGCAAATGCACATGGGGTTCGATTTTTTCAATACTGCCTATAGTCTCAATTAGTTGATCCGAGAGATCCTTAGGATGTGATGTCATAAATCTAATTCTACAAACCCCTTCGATCTCAGCGACTTTAGACAACAGCCAGGCAAAATTCTGCTGTTTATGATCTTTAAAATCTTTACCCCAGGCATTTACATTCTGACCTAGAAGCAGAATTTCAGGAATACCATCGGCAGCAACATGCATAATTTCTTGTATGATATCATTCGGATGGCGACTTCTTTCACGCCCCCGGGTATATGGGACAATACAATATGAACAATAGTTATTGCAGCCGTACATAATCGATATCAGAGCACGGTATCTTCTTTGTCTTGATATCGGTAAGTTTTCGTGAAATTTGGAAGTATGTCCTTCAGTATAATAAACTGACTTGTGGATCAGCCCCTTTTCAATCATAAATAAAAGAGAGGATATCTGATCAGGCCTTAAGAGGAAATCTACAAAGCGAAACGACTGCTCAATTCTGTTTCTGTGAATATCCTGCGCCATCATGCAGCCACAGACACCAATGATACGTCCCCCCTTTTCGCCGGCAAATTGCTTTATGCTGCCCAAATGACCAAAAAATCTGTCTTCGGCATTGGCTCTGACACTACAAGTGTTGATCAAGATTAGGTCCCCAGTTTCATATGAATCGCCTGGTAAAAATCCGACATCCTCTAAAATTCCCGCCATTATCTCACTGTCTGCCTCGTTCTGCTGGCAACCAAATGTGCGAATATAATATTTAGGTTGAACACCGTTTAGAGCATGGTGTTGACAAATCCAGTCTTTAAGTACGGGATAGGCATCAAGTGCTGTAATTTTGTTAGTCTCTCGCATATCCTGGCTCATCCTATAGGCAATTTCTTACACAATCACAAGGGATGTTTGTAAGACCAGAGAAAACGTCCTGTAAACCATTTCAGTTTCGTTATACTCACCTTTAATTTTACTTCCTCGGCCAAATAGAAAGCCAATAAGCTATCCCATTCTTCATGTTCAAGACAGGTTAACCCTGCGGAATAAATGGCCTGTTCCATTAAATAGAGTGATATTTGAGCATCATACGATGCAATCGCAGCAGATGTAAACCACTGCCTCAAAGTTTCGCCACTCTTTTGCTCAATACCTTGCAAACCCCAAATCTGTTTAAGATCCTGACGGATAGCCTGCAGAAGCTCTTGCGGTTTTTCAGCAAAGCGATTGTGCAGCCAGGAAGGATCATGTCTGCGCTTATATACCAGTCTACGCCATAATAGATAAATTAAAAGTGGCAACAGATACGCGAAGATTCGCAGGATTATTACCAGAATGCCGCCCAATTTTTTAAACAAGTCGGATAATGCGCTTGTTTGCTCTTCCTGTTCGCTGTCACTTGGAGCTTCAGGATCGGAGACTTCAGGTGTCGGCTCCTCGGGCAGTTCGGGTGGCTCAGTTTCTTCAGTTTCAGGTTGAGGCGTTGGTGACGGTGTTGGCTCAGGGATCTGATCTCGCCCTGATATTTGTTCCTGAGCAGCAGCCGGCGTACCGTCAATTGGCAACCAGCCGATTTCATCAAGAAAAATTTCTGTCCAGGCATGAGCACTGTTTCCATTTATAGACCTTGTAGTAAAAACTGTCCAGTCAGCTGAGGCATCAGCCTTGACAACAAAGCCTTCGACATAGCGCGCTGGAATGTTTGCAATTCTGCAAAGAGCAGTTAATAATGTACCGGTATAGGTACAGTAACCCTCTTTTGTCTTCAGTACATGAAGTGCAAAATCTTCATTTGGATCCGGAGCCGGCACATCTAATCGATATCTGATATTATCGGCAACCCATTCACGTAATTTTAGCGCTTTGGGAGCCGCTTCCATCGTCTGATCCGCTATCAACTGCCAAAGCTCCGGTTCAGAATCCTGCAGATATGCCGCTAAAGCCTCTTTATTGTAGAGATCAGTCCATGCTTTACGTTCGTCTATATCCAGTAGGTATTCATTCTGCATGGGACCTAGACCAAGCTGAAACATCTGTAATTTTTCGATATCCTGAATAGCCGCTAACTGAAATATCTGTCCTTCTACCGTATATCCTTCGTCTGGGATTGACTGATCCGCATATAATGTTCCTGAGGGATTAAAATAAGCAAAAACTTCATTTCCGCTTTCAGTATACCTGACTGTATCAATTCTTCCGCCATTGAAAATAACCTGCTGTTTGGCAACCGGTGTCAGAACATAATTCTGACTTAATAAAGGGAATACCGGATTGCGCAGATCGTCTGCGTCTTCCAGGCCTGCAACGGAAAGACCCATAATTTTAGCCTGCATGTCTTTGTTTCTGTTATGATTTAACATCCAGTTTTGATCCATTGAGTCCTGGATCCACCTTATTCCGGTATATGTTCTGAAAGTGGCGCCGCGCAGATATATCTCCTGAGGGCCTGTTGTTACATACATAAACATTTCATCCAAGGGATCAACAGGTCCGCCCAAGCGACTCTCCAAAGGATAAAAACCAGCTTCGGCGATACTGAATTCTACGTAGCCTACGGTATCATCCTTTATATGACTTTTGCCGGTCAGACGACTGATCAGTCGATCAATCGCACTGTTATAGAAAAAATCACGCGGAATGATGAGATGGACGCCAATAACAAGTGAAGTAACCAAAACTGATGCCAATAATCGTTTGCCACTTTCCTTATATGTCCAACTGCGAGGGGCAAATAATGAGGCGTTACCTTTTGTATTCTGTCCGAGGACATGTTTTTGCATGCTCATCATAATCAACAAACAAGCGGTGCCGACGAAAAACAGCAGATAATCTGTACTAATCCACTCTTCAAGATTTACAGTCATTAAACCGCCGATGGCAACAAGCATTAGCCAGGGATGTGAAGATAGATATATTCCCAGACTGCAGATAATCAATATAACAAGACCAAGTACCAGAGAATATGAAGATATCTGAGTATAATTGTTATCCGTCTTGCCCAGGAAATAGTCAGCGCCGGTAACAATAAAATCGATAACGGGTGCTATCGTTGAGTTGTACAGTCCCTTACTAATACCAGTTAAAAAAAGGACAGCAATTAATAAAGAAATGACTACGCTGCCAAGAAATACCAGTAAAGTTATTTTATAGTAACGATAACTGACTGCTAATATAACGAGAAAGACAAATTGTACAAAAAACTGTAAAGTCCAGTTCATTACAGTTTCATTTATAGACAAAACAATCTTTGTAAGCAGTAGGGAAAAAATCAAAGTAGTGACAAAGCGCAAACTGAAATGTAAAATGCGATCTGCCTGATGGAGATTCGAACGCAGTTCTTTATCACCCGCCGATGGGACTGAGGTCAGAGAAAACAGATACTCTTTGCGCGGCGACTTAATCATGATGATTAGCCCTCGTATTACGGTTCAGACTATTATTCTGAACAAGATCTGCGAATCTGACGATCTGGATTCCTTCATTAAGCAGCTCGTCATATGCCCCTTGGAGTTCTAAATCATTATGAGGCGGAGACTCCATCAAACATAGCATAACGCCCAAAGAGGTCTTCTGGAATGAGATTATCTGCTGAGCAAGTTCTATGGTTAAGCTTCTGACAACAAGTACATAATATG
Source organism: Clostridiales bacterium (assembly GCA_012511325.1). Classification (GTDB taxonomy): domain Bacteria; phylum Bacillota; class Clostridia; order Saccharofermentanales; family DTU023; genus UBA1046. The sequence goes on from JAAZGH010000247.1 coordinate 16,230, forward strand.
ACATGGAGTAAGTAACATTCAGTCTCTCCAACTGACTACCCATATCTCGCATAGACTGCTGTGGCAGCAATGCCAGCTGACGCTGAAAAAAGCTGATATGTCCGGCCTCATTTGATGCCTGAAACATCCGGGCGGGATGCCATGTCTCCATTTCAACCCATTGTTTTTGTTCCAATAGAACCGCGATAATGCTGGCAGTCAATTCCAGCATATCATCTCTGGCAAAATTCTCCTGATCACGCCGTGCATCATCTTTAATCTCAGTCAAATTATAGGCGGGATCCAGCATAATATAATAGCGCACCTCCCGCGGATCTTCGTATTGCTACACCATGAATTGCTGCAGACGAGCACTTACTTTCCAGTGAATTCGACGTATTGTATCCCCGGGTTGCAATTTACGCAGGGTATCAATCTCATCCGACATATCGAAGAATCTAACTCTGGCATACTCACCTTCATCAATTAACTGTTTGACAACTGCTGCGCTTTGCTGCTTGTAAAATAGACGAGGCAATACCAAAGTCGTAAAGCGCAGTTTTTTCTCGACACCGGGATCACGCAACCAGAAAATATTGAATAAATCTCGAACCTTTAGATCAATCTCACCCAGCTCCAGGACACCGCAATGCAGACTCTCCAGCGATGCAACCCGCCTTCTGCTATCGCGAGGACGGACTGTCAGGTTCAATAAGCGACTCTCGGACAAAACTGTTTCATCAGATTGGCTGGACCAGGCAATCATTCGCAGCTGCGCCGGCAAAACAACAGATTGCAAGATCAGATCCAATGAATAACTTGCCGTTTCCAGACGGGATATCTCCTGACTGTAGCGCATCGGCTCAATTTGAACCTTAAATCTCAAATAGATGACATTAAACAAGCTGAAAATCAGTACAACAAACAACAGGATCATACTGATTCGAAACTCAGCATATCCGTAATAGCTGGCACCCTCCC
>JAAZGH010000248.1 GCA_012511325.1 Clostridiales bacterium
GGGTGATTACATCCACTCCGGCATCCTGTAACTCTCTGACAATATTGTCTGTAATGCCTTTACCTCCGGCGGAATTTTCGGCATTGGCTATACATAGATCAATCATGTATGTCTTCTTATAGGTCGGCAACCAAAATGTCAGAGCATCTCTGCCTTCACGGCCAACAATATCGCCAATCATCAGAATATTCATGCTGTCCTCCGCTAGCTAATTGTATCACAGAATAGTTATGCTTCCGGGCGGATATTGGGGCAATCAAGCAGTTACCAAACTAAATAAACCAGTAGTTTATGCTTGCTCCTTATGGTTGAAATAGCTTTACTGTAATATAAAATAATAAACCGGACAGGATTTGGTACCTCCTGTCCGGCATCTTACATCTCTTGAACTAATTGCTCGTGCAATTCTTTTGCCTTTCCTATTATGATTCGATCAATACTACTTGGCGTAATCTGCTACCCTGCTTTCACGTATCATATTAATTTTGATCTGACCCGGGAAATTAAGCTCCGCTTCGATCTGTTTGGCGATACGATGGGCAATCAAAGGCATCTCATCATCTTTAACCTGATCCGGCAGGACAATAACTCGTATTTCACGCCCGGCCTGGACAGCATAAGACTTTTCGACACCGGTCATTGAATTAGCAATTTCTTCTAATTTCTCAATGCGCTTGATATAAGTTTCTACATTCTCTCTACGTGCACCCGGTCTGGCAGCCGATATGGCATCCGCCGCCGCAACCAAAGAAGCAATCATTGTCGTAGGTTCTTCATCTGCATGATGAGACGCGATAGCGTTTGTTGTCACTTCATCCAATTTAAGCCTCTTCGCAATATCCACTCCCAATTGGATATGTGAACGCTCCATTTCAAAGTCAACGGCTTTACCTATGTCATGCAGCAAACCTGCCCTCTTGGCAGACATTACATCAAGACCCAGTTCTGAAGCCATAATTCCGGCAATTCCGCTTACTTCTACAGAATGCTGCAGGACGTTCTGACCATAACTGGTGCGATACTTTAAGCGACCAAGTATTTTAACAGCTTCAGGATGGATACCGACGACACCGGATTTAAAGACAGCCTCCTCACCAGCCTCCTTAATAGATTGGTCGATTTCCTTCTTAGCTTTCTCAACCGTTTCTTCAATCCTGGCAGGATGGATACGTCCATCCTGAACCAGCTTTTCTATGGCAATTCTGGCTATCTCACGTCGTATCGGATCAAAGCTGGATAAAATCACTGCTTCCGGAGTATCGTCAATAATCAAATCAACTCCGGTCATCGTTTCGATAGTTCTGATATTTCGACCTTCTCTGCCGATGATCCTGCCTTTCATTTCTTCATTGGGCAAGGCAACAACCGACACCGTTGCATCTGAGACAAAATCTGAAGCATATCTTTGGATGGCATTTACTACAATCTCTTTAGCCATCACATTGGCGTTTTCCCTGGTTTCTTCCTCAATTTGACGAAACAGGATTGCCATATCATGTTCATACTCCACTCTGGCTTCATCAAGAACCTGTTTCTGAGCTTCTTGTACAGATAATCCGGATATGCGTTCCAGTTCTTCGACTTTACGTTGTTCAGTCTCCTGTAGCCGCTTTTCCGCTTCCAGCAAATCACATTGCCTTTGCTCAATATCCTGCTCTTTTTGTTCAAGAGCGGAAATCTTACGATCCAGAGCTTCTTCTTTCTGATCAATCCGGTTTCTCTCTCGCGACAACTCGCTTCTTTTGTCGCGAGCATCTCTCTCCAATTCCGCTTTTGCTTTGTGTACTTCTTCTTTGGCTTCCAGTAGAAACTCACGTTTCTTGTTCTCGCCTTCTTTGCGTGCCTCTAAGATCAATGCTTTTATGTCCTCAGCAGTTTTTAATTTCTGCTCTTGTAACGCAATACTCTGTTTACTCAGACCACGTCTGTACCAGGTAATTGTAACAATTGCTATCAGTACAGAGCCTGTAATCAAGCCAATAACTAAATATAGCCACTCTATGTCTAATCACCTCCATAATTAATTTTTCAAGTTGCGAGTTAAAACATAAGCAACGACTCGCTGAGGCGCTGTGAATACTAATCAAAATTTTATAGATTACAGTGAATATCTGTCAATTTAATCAATAAGTATGTCCTAAACTTTAGTCGTCAAATTATTTTGTAGGCTTTTATATATAATGTATTATGTTTAATAGCACTCTGCCGGAAATCAATAAGACTTATAATCAGTATTGTTGCAACTCCCCGTCAAAGTGGCGCTACAATTCTGTTGATAAATGATAAAGAGTATGCATATTTTAAAACTAAAAGAGTAATATTGGACAATCTGGCTTAGGATAAATAAACAGAAGTAGAATAAAATGATTTTCACTTGGAAGTGCAAGGATGTAGATGATCAGAAAACCGTCCGGCAAATTTTAACTCAGGCCGGCTTCTCTAACAGA
>JAAZGH010000249.1 GCA_012511325.1 Clostridiales bacterium
CCGCGACTGGGACCTGGTAGCCGAGCGTCAGGTACACGAGATTATGGAAACAAAGCCGCCCCGGGTTTTACCCTCTGCTGACCTGGAGGATGTGCTCCATCTGTTGGTTGATCATAATTATCTTTGCTGCGTTGATACCAAGGGAAACTTCTTAGGGATTATTACCAGAAAATCAATGTTCAAGCGTATCAATCATCTGGCCCATGAATTCGAGATTGCCCATGATGTCAGACCACGCTTGAACACTGAAAATGAAAAAGCAGTTGAGAAATCCGGAACTGATGAGGTCAGATCTGCACCGGTAGTTTTCCGCAGCATTTGGTAGCAGCAGACAGTAGCCGGCGGACAGGACTGTTTTCTCTCTTTGCTGAAAAGCGCCGGCATCGCTACTCTGATCTGGAAGTGGCGGGCCGGGACAGGCGTCTTCGTCAAAAAAGCCTATACTTTACCCTCCGCGGCAGCCAAAAAGTTCTCAAAAGGCAGGTCTCCCAGAAGTTCAGCGCCATTGGAAAATACGATTTTGGGCACAGCGGAGACATCATATTCGGTGGAGAGCTCAGGAAAAGCTTGAGCCTCGACCATTTCTGCCGTGATATTGGGATTGAGCATAGCCAGTTTATGTGCTTTGAGAACAGCGCCCGGACAGTGTGGACACTGGAGTGTAACGAAGACTTTGATATCCAGAGGACCGGGTATGGCGGCAATTCTTGTTACCAATTCTTCCGGGATTTGCGGGCCGGCATTGCCCAATTCGAGCAGGGCGGCGATTAAGGAATTGATCTCGTGCCCGGCGGGAATGCCAGAAAAACGGACTCCGAGATCCTGTTTATCCGCCCGGGTCAGATTGAGCCCGGGAATACGCACTATTTCCAATTCCCGGGCTCGCTCGCTGTCAGGCTCATAGTATTCGAAAACTATTTGATCCGAAATTGAGCTCAGTTCTTTGATGAAATTAACCATGTCCGTGTCTTCGCTATCGTCATAGGCTTCTATATGCACGGGCTCCGTAATATGAGCGAAAATTTCGCCGATTTGATTTTTGATTTCCGTACTGAAAATTGACATCTTAATTCTCCTGTTTGTTGTATTGATTCCGCCGGGTGGACGGATATTGATTCAGGTATTCATTGATTGCCAGCCCGGCATTTGCTCCGGCCCCCGCGGCAATGATTATTTGCTTTTGCCGCACCGAGGTAACATCGCCGGCGGCAAAAATCCCCGGCACACTGGTCGCTTGGTTCGAATCAACTACTATTTCATGCCATTCATTGCAGTCAACCAGATCTCGGAAAGGAGCGCTGGCCGGATTCTTGCCTATCTCTATCACCACGCCGGCAGTGGGCAAAGTCTCAAGCCGGTTACTCTCAAGATGACGGACGACAGTTGCAGTGACTTTCTTATCTCCCTTGATCTCTTCAACTACATAGCCCAATTTGATTTCGACATTATCGAGCTGAGCCAGACGGTGTTGCAAGATCTTTTCGGCGCGGAAGACAGAACGATGAACTAATGTAATTTTTCGCACAAAGCGCGCGAGATCTATGGCAGATTCGACAGCGGCATTGCCTCCGCCCACCACGATGATATCTTGTCCGGAAAACAGCGGGCCATCACAGATCGCACAGTAGGTGACACCCTTATGCCGGAACTCCTGCTCGCCGGGAACTCCCAGTTGACGAGGACCGGCGCCTGTGGCGATCAGGACGGTACGACTTTTAAAGTGGCTTTGGTCATCCAGATCCAAGACAAAGACCTCCCCTTCACGCCTGATTGCGGTGACTGTCCGTTCTCTGAGCAAAGGCACATTACAGGCTTGGAGATGGTTCTGAAATTTTGTCGTCAGCTCTGTACCGGTTATGCTTTCCATCCCAAGGTAGTTTTTTATTATACTGGTATCCTTTACCTGGCCGCCGACAGTGCGCCCTATAATTGCTGTTGTCAGACCCTTGCGTCTGGCATAGATAGCCGCAGTAATTCCGGCCGGGCCGGCACCGATCACTAACAAATCATATAGAATTTGCGTATCAGGCCGGTTGTCAGCCAGCTCCAGTACACTCAGGTCCAAACTGAAAGACAGTCCGGGCAGAGTGGTATTCGCCTGAACTGTGTTCTGCTGTTTATCAATCGAAATCATATCTATCGTTAAAATACTCCTTTTCTGCTCAGTCCAATGCTTATTTATCATAACCGGTAGGAGCTCTTTTGTAGCTGTTTTAAACTGTCACTGATACCTGAGTTACATTATGCTGTCTTTCGCGCTCACTTTTCGCATTTTCTTCATATTTTTTAGTTCTTGTTGTTTTATTCTATTTGGGATAGAACAGGCAGGTAACAAAAAACGATCGTTCTCACTGAGGATGGAGTCAAGATCAAAACAGTGCAGACAATATATGCGGACAATATATAATGATAGGAAAAAGAAATGGGGCAAATAATGGCTGAACAGCAGGACAATAAAGGCTTGGGAATCATGGGTGGTAACAGAAGAGATGAAACCGCCGCTGAAATGACAGCCAGAAGACGGAAGAAAAACAAGCGCCGACGGATCGGTCTTGTCATCGCTGCTCTGGCAGTAGCGGGGCTATTGATCTTTCTGCTGCGACGCGAACAAAAGGCTTTGCCAAAAGTCATGACTGAAGCCGTCAAACGCGGCACAGTCACAGAAACGATCGGTCTGTCTCCCCTTCTGAAACCTGAGCGAATTCAGATCGTCTCCGGCACTGATGTTAAGATCAAAGAACTATATGTTGAGATTGGCGATCATGTAAAGCAGAGAGACCCTTTGCTCCGCTTTGACACATCGGAGTTAGAGGCTGAACTGGAGAAGACACAGGATCTGATCGCCAAGACCAAAGACAGCATAGCCGAAGCTGCGGCAGAAGCCGAGAAGCTGGGATCACAGCTGGGAGCGCTCGGCGGATTGGATCTTGACCGGCAGATTGCCCGGATTTCCCGCACTTTAAGTGGCAGTCTGAGCGGATTGGCTGCCCAAATGGTGGATATTCAAGCTCCTTTTCTGGAACTGGGAAAAGCGCTCGGCACAATTGATACAACGGTCATCAATCAATGGCTGAAGGATATGCAGGAGATTGCCTCGGAGCTGCGCCAAGCTCTCGATAAGCTTGAACAATCAGGATTTGTTGATGATTTGTTAACTTCGATACAGAATCTGCAGCAAATTGAAAAACAGCTGCAAAAGCTGCTGAAGGAGCTGGAAGGCAATCCTTCACCGGACTTCACCTGGCCCAACTTTACCCTGCCCGGCGGCTCTATGCCGTCTCTCTCTCAGTCGGATGCGACCGGCAATCAGACTGAAACCACTTCCACACCAACATCCGATTCCAATACCGAATCTAACGCAAAAACAAACGGCACCGGTGAGACAACGAAAACCGATGGCTCCGGCGGTGCCGGTACGCCTGATCTCTCCTCTCTTTCTCCAGAGATGATGCAACAACTGCAACAGTTGCTGGGCGGAACGAGCAATCTATCCCTGCTGTCGGACAGTCTGACACAAGGACAAGATCTGCTGGAACAGCTGGAAGAAGCTGAGCGGAGCCAGCAGGAAATCATCCATCGCTTGAATAAAGATGTAATAGCCGATTTTGATGGCATCTTAGTCAAAGTTGATGCTGCCGCCGGAGACAAAGTCGCCTCCGGACGGGATATCATCAGAGTCTATGACAATATTAATCTCAAAACAGTGACCTCTGTCGGACACAATGACGCCCGCCGTTTGGCAAAAGGACAAAAGGTTCGCTATACCCTGGAAAATATGACCTTTGAAGGTGAAATCACTTTCATTGACCCTGTTGCCTACGAAGGGACGGATAGTAGCCTGGGATACGATCTTTCGACGCAAATGGGCGGAGATATCCTGGGTTTCGGCTCGCTCATGGGAACGAGTTCATTAAGCGGTATTGACCTCGGCACCGAACCGCAGGTCAGAGTTGAAATGAGCATCGAGGGTACAGATTTGCCTGAACTGATCATTGGATTCGCCATAAACGCAGAGGTTGAAACCGAAGTCAGAGAAAATGTGCTGACTGTTTCGGCCTTCTCCCTACTCAAAGAAAAAGGCAGTTATTATCTCTTCGTCGTCGGAGATGATCAAATTCTGGAACGCCGTGAAGTAGAGGTCGGACTGGAGTCCTCATTGTCGGTAGAAATTCTCTCAGGAATTAAAGAGAACGAACTGGTCGTACTCAGTCCCGGCGCCAATCTTGAAGCCGGGATGACAGTTGAAGCCTCAGTTTATAAAGACAACCCTAATAAGCAGTAGGATTGCAGTGCAAACGATGTTCAGGACGCAACAGCTAAACAAGGATATTCCGATCCCTGACGGAGCCGAAATACAGACAACGATCAAAATGCGGCAGGTAAATAAGATCTACCGCACCGGCAAGATTGCCTTTCATGCCTTGAAAGATGTCAATTTCACAGTGGCACAGGGTGACTTTGTCGCAATCATGGGACCTTCGGGATCCGGCAAGTCCACATTGATGAATATTGTCGGCCTGCTGGATGAATTAACATCCGGCAGCTATGAGTTGAACGGCCACAATGTGGGAGATTTAAGTGACGATGACCGCGCTTTCCTGAGGAACCAGGAGATCGGCTTTGTCTTTCAGTCTTTCAATCTGCTGCCTCAACTTACTTTGCTTGAGAATGTTGAATTACCTCTGGTC
>JAAZGH010000250.1 GCA_012511325.1 Clostridiales bacterium
ATTGCATAGTCAGTGGTGCAGCAGAAGGCGCAGACAGCACAGCTCACAAAGAAGCAATGACAACGGGAGGGAAGACGATTGCAGTACTGGGCTGCGGTGTAGATCGAGTCTATCCGGCATCTAACAAAAGTCTTCTGGCGAATATTGCACAGTCCGGTTTGATTATTAGCGAATACAGACCGGGCACATCTCCGGCGGCAAAGAATTTTCCGGCCAGAAATCGAATAATCGCCGCTTTGGCCGAGGCTGTCATTATTACCACGGCAAAAACCAAGTCCGGCAGCCTGATAACAGCTAAGCTGGCACACAATATGAAAGTCCCGGTATATGCCATCCCGGGCTCGGTCTTTGCTAATGAACAAAGGGGTTGCCACAGCTTGATAAAAGAAGGGTATGCGAAGATAATAACTGATCTGAAAATGCCTGAATTAAATACCTTAGTTTTAGAAACAAGGGCGACAAATAATGATGCAAACGAAGCGGCGACTTATCAAAGAGCTAGGATAAGTAAATCATCTTTGGTTGATCCGGGACAGGTCCAATTGCCGGTGGCATTAAATCAGACTGAGAGGAAAATATTTGAACTTCTTATCGTAGGTCCTGCCACAATGGTTCGGATTGCGGATTATTGCGGATTGTCATTGGCAGACACGGCACGAATTCTTACTAGCTTAGAACTGGCAGGTTTTATGAGCAATCGACGAGGCCACTATGAACTGAATCGCTTTTCTTAGTTTTTTCAATGGACGACCTATAAGGATTTGGCGATCTAAAATGTTGCTTGCCACACCAGCTATATGTTTCACTTGCTACTGACTGAATATCATTAGCATTTGTCAGAGGCCACGGCTTTTGACATATATTGCGATATGTCGTATATAATTGATTTCAATGCTTGTTCTGATAAGATCATGATAAAGGATAGGATTGTGAAAACACTCGTAATAGTAGAATCTCCTGCCAAAGCCAGAACTATATCCCGCTACCTGGACAGTAATTATATTGTCAAGGCCTCTGTAGGACATATCAGAGATTTGCCATCTTCAACCATGGGAGTAAATGTCAAAGACAATTTCTCTGTTCGTTACATTACTATGCCCGGCAAAGAGAAAATTATCAAAGAGCTTAAGGCTGCTGCTGACCAAGCTGATCGCGTTTTACTTGCTACTGACCCGGACCGTGAGGGCGAGGCAATTGCTTGGCATCTGGCCAATGTGCTTGATCTGGATCAAACTGCACAAATACGCATCTCTTTTAATGAGATTAGCAGCAGTGCGGTTCGGGGAGCTATTGATACTGCAAGACCCTTGGACAAAAACCTGATTGATTCTCAACAATCCAGGCGTATTTTGGATCGACTGGTTGGTTATGAGCTCAGCCCTTTGCTCTGGGCAAAAGTACGCAAAGGATTGTCAGCCGGACGTGTCCAGTCGGTGGCGACAAGGCTGATTGTGATAAGAGAGCGTGAGATTGCAGCCTTTAAACCGGAAGAGTACTGGCTTTTGACAGCTTTTTTGCAAAAAGATAAGGAGGAACCATTTGGTGCTCTATATCATGGAGAGAAAGTCAATAATAGAGTGCGCCGCGTCAAATTATCAGATCAGGAAAAGGTTGATACCTTAGTAACAGAACTCAAAACACTGCCTTTTGTAGTTGAATCTATCAATAGAGGCCAGAAAAAAAGGCGGCCATATGCGCCTTTTACCACTTCTTCATTACAGCAGGAGGCTTCCAGAGTTTTAGGTATGAGTTCATCCCGGACTATGAGTGTAGCGCAACAATTATATGAGGGCGTTAATTTGCCGGGCTCGGGAGCAACTGCTCTGGTGACTTATATCCGTACCGATTCGGTCCGTGTTTCTGCCTCAGCGGTAACTGAGATTAGAGATCGAATTGTCAAATTTTATGGCGAAGAGTACTTGCCGGCCAAACCGAATTATTATCAAAAGGGCAAACAGGCACAGGATGCACATGAAGCTATTCGGCCAATCCATTTTGACCTCGATCCCGAAGCTGTCAAGGATAAGCTTAGCCGTGATCAATACCGTCTCTATAAGCTGATCTGGGAACGTTTTATATCTTCACAGATGAACGAAGGGATTTTTGACACAATTCGTGCCGATATTTTGGCAGGGACTCATTTGTTTCGTGTTCAGGGTGAACAGATGAAATTCCCCGGTTGGCTTAAGGCCTACAGCTATGCTGCAGGAACAAGCAAGGTAACAGCGGGAGATAATGAAACAAAGATTAACTCGCTGCCGTTATTGAATGTCAGAGATCAACTTGAGCTTAAGCGTTTGCAGCCTGAGCAGAAGTATACACAGCCTCCGGCACGTTATACTGAAGCCAGTTTAATCAAAGCGATGGAAGAGCTGGGCATTGGCAGACCGTCAACCTATGCTCCCACAATCTCAACTATCTTAGCTAGGAATTATGTTGAGAAAGAGAAAAATAATCTTTATCCTACTGAACTGGGAATCCTGGTGACTGAACTATTAGAGAAAAATTTTGATGATATAGTAGACACGGAATTTACAGCTGATCTGGAAAAACAACTTGATGCGGTTGAGGCAGGCGAAATACAAGGTATAGAGATTCTGAATAATTTTTATTCACCATTTCATGCCAGTGTCAAAGCCGCAGAAAAAAATATAGAAAAAATTACCGTGGCAGAAGAGCCTACCGGCAGAATTTGTCCCCAGTGCAATCAAGGTGAACTGGTAATTAAAGAGGGCCGGTATGGAAAATTCATTGCCTGCAACCGCTATCCTGACTGTGATTACAGAGAAAGTATAGAGACAGTTGCTCCGGGAAGTTGTCCGCTATGTGGCTCAGGATTATTGGAGAAAAGGACACGCAAGGGTAGAAGTAAAAAATTCTATGTTTGTGATAAAAAAGGAACTGATCCGGATTGTCCTTTCATCAGCTGGGATTTGCCGGTGGAAGGCAAGAAATGTTCAGAATGTGGTGGCTATATTGTGGCCAAACGTTTCCGCGGACGCAGCTATGAGCGTTGCGGTGATCCCAAATGTCCCTCTAATATGAAAAAGCCCAAGGCAAATAATAAAGGGAAGCCGGAAAAGAGCTAACAGATATGCAAAGAGTCAGAATTGTCGGAGCGGGTCTTGCTGGCTCAGAGGCAGCCTGGCAGCTTGCCCGGCTGGGTATTCCTGTTGAACTTATTGATATCAAGCCCGGCAAGATGACTCCTGCCCATAAAAAGCCCTATCCTGCAGAGCTGGTGTGTAGTAATTCATTCAAATCAGATGATCCACAGACTGCATCAGGACTTCTTAAAAGGGAAATGAGACAGCTTGACAGTATTATCCTGGCTGCTGCTGATCAAACGAGAGTGCCTGCCGGAAGTGCCCTTGCAGTAGATCGCGATATGTTTGCGAGAAAAGTAGGTGCTATGCTGAAAGCAACTGGATTGATCAAATATACAGAGCGGGAGATCTGCAGCCTGGAAGTTGATCCTGATACAGTGCTTTTATTGGCCACAGGACCGTTAACAACCGATAAACTGATGTCGGCGATGTCTGAGGAATGGGGGGAATTATTGCATTTTTTTGATGCTGCCGCTCCGATAGTCAGCTTTGACTCATTGGACAGCAGTCATTATTTTACTGCCTCCAGATATGACAGAGGCTCGGCAGACTACTTAAACTGCCCTCTTGACCATAAGACCTATTTAATGTTTAGGAGTGCCCTGATTGAGGCGGAAAAAACTGAAATCAGAGAATTTGACCGTAAGGTTTTTCAGAATTGTCAGCCCATTGAAAGTTTAGCGGAAAAGGGTGAAGACACGATGCGCTTTGGCCCCTTGAAACCTGTTGGGCTTATAGATCCGAGGACCGGGAAGCAACCATATGCCGTATTGCAATTAAGACGGGAGCAGAGCACGGGGGAGATGTATAATTTGGTTGGCTGTCAAACGAGGATGACCTTTGCAGCGCAAAGAGAAGTTTTTGGAATTGTTCCTGCCCTTAGTCAGGCCGAATATCTTCGTTACGGTGTAATGCACAGGAATCACTATGTCAGAGGGCCTGAGGTACTGGATATAGGCAATCGAACCAAAACCAGACAAAATCTTTTTCTGGCCGGTCAGATCACGGGTGTTGAAGGATATATGGAGTCAGCCGCTTCGGGTCTGATAACGGGCAGAATGATCGCTTTGATTGCAGCAGGATATCCTGCGGATAGAATTGGAGAAATTGTGTTGCCGCCAACAACTATGATGGGCGCATTATCAGCTTATGTTTCAGGTACGGACAGTAAAGATTTCCAGCCCATGAATGCTAATTTCGGAATTATTCAATATGACCCGGACTTTATAACTGCAAAGCGAAAACAAGAACGAAGAGCCCAGTTAATTGCGGCATCGGATTTGCATCTCGCATCTTGGCGTGAATGCTATCAGAATCTCTGCAAAAAGTATGGAATCGGATATGAGAACGGCGGACTTTAATTATATGCTTCCTCCTGAGCTGATTGCTCAGCAGCCGCTTCCCCGGCGTGATCAGTCTAGATTGATGGTCTTAGCCGATGATCTGCCACCAATCCATGATAGGTTTTTTAATCTGCCATCTTATCTGCGAGCGGGTGATCTCCTGGTTCTGAACAATACCAAGGTTATGCCTGCCAGACTGATAGGGCATAAAAAAGGAGGAGGAGAGGTTGAGATACTTCTCTTGTATCGTCTTGAAGGTGATCTGTGGGAAACTCTGGTTAAACCGGGAAAACGCGCGCGGACAGGCGATCAGATTTATTTCGGCCACGGAGAACTGGAAGCTAAAGTCAAGTCAATTTTGCCATCTGGTAATCGACAAGTAGAATTTACCTATAAAGGAATTTGGGAACAGCTTCTGGCAGAACTTGGTATAATGCCGCTACCGCCATATATTAAGGAGAAGCTTGTCGATCAGGAGAACTATCAAACAGTTTATGCACATGAATTAGGCTCTTCGGCTGCGCCTACGGCAGGCCTGCATTTTACCCGTGACATGCTAAGTGAGATCGAAAAAAAAGGCGTCAATATTATCAATATCACATTACATATTGGTCTAGGCACTTTCAGGCCTGTGCGTGAAGAGGAGATCACCGATCATAAAATGCACAGTGAATTTTTTCATATTTCTGCCCGTGCAGCATCAGCTATTAACACTGCCAGAGCCAACAAAAATAGAATAGTAGCCGTTGGCACTACTAGTTGCAGAGTTTTAGAGACAGTATTTCAGACTCAGGAGCTGCCTTACAGGGAAGCCGACGGCTGGACGAATATTTTCATTTATCCAGGGTATCATTTTGGCCTGACGGATTTGCTGATTACAAATTTCCATCTGCCTGAATCCACATTATTAATGTTGGTTAGTGCTTTTGTGGGCAGGGAGCGCATCTTGGCGTCATATAGGGAAGCTATCAAAGAAAATTACAGATTTTTCAGCTTTGGCGATGCAATGCTGCTAATCCCGGAGAAGACGAAATATGACTGAGAATCCCGTTAGATATGAATTAATTCATATTTGCCGTCAAAGCGGTGCCAGAAGAGGTATTTTACATACACCCCATGGCTCTGTTGAAACACCTGTTTTTATGCCGGTTGGAACCCAGGCAACAGTAAAAACCATGACTCCTGATGAACTTAAGTCTTTAGGAGCCGGCATCATTTTAGCTAATACATATCATCTTTGGATGCGACCGGGCCCTGGGATCATATCTGAGGCGGGCGGTCTTCACTCCTTTATGAACTGGCCGCGGGCTATCCTGACAGACAGTGGCGGATTTCAGGTATTCTCACTTAGTGATACCAGACAGATCAGTGAGCGGGGCGTGCAGTTTAATTCACATATCGATGGGTCGCGACATGAATTAACTCCCGAGTTAGCAATAGAAATACAGACTGCTTTTGGTAGCGATATTATCATGCAATTAGATGAGTGTGCGGATTGGAAACAAGACAAAGCATATATTAAATCTTCGCTGGAACGCACATTGCGCTGGCTGGAGCGCTGCATGCAAAAACATGATAATCATCAACAGCAAGCTCTTTTTGGCATAGTACAAGGCGGTGTATATCCTGAATTGCGCAAGCTGTCAGCTAAACAGACGATATCGTTTGATCTGCCGGGATATGCGATCGGAGGATTATCAGTAGGCGAGCCCGCCGATTTGATGTATCAGATGTTGGAAACCGTACAGGGAATCTTACCAGTTGATAAACCCCGTTATTTAATGGGTGTAGGTTCTCCTGATTATTTGATCGAAGGCAGCATACGCGGTATAGATATGTTTGATTGTGTACTGCCTACACGCTTGGGACGCAATGGCGCGGTGCTGACCGGCCGTGGCAGAATAACTGTCCGTAATGCTCAATATGCCAGGGATTTTTCTCCTTTGGATCCGGAGTGCAAATGTTATGTCTGCCAAAACTATACCAGAGCATATATTCGTCATCTGATCAAAGCTAACGAGATCTTAGGTTTGCGGTTGACAACCTGGCATAATGTTTATTTTCTACTTAACTTAATGAAAAGAATCAGAGAGGCAATTAGCAACAATGAGCTTCTGGATTTTCGCAATGAGTTTTTCGCTCGTTTTGGTTATACAATTGTTTAAATAACGATGCTTTATGCTAGAATTAGTCGATACTGCTTTTTCTATTGAACAAATCAGTAAATAGGAGACACGACATATCTCAATTGGAGTTCGCATGATCCGCACTTTGGTTACTGCCCATATTAATTCGCTGGATTTGAATGATCTGACGATTCAGATCAATGATCGCAGCCTGGGCTATTTGACCGGTCAGAAACCGCAAAACTATTTTGCTTCTACCAATCGGCGAGTTCAGATGATTTCCGGAATTAGGAGTGACCGCCTGGATCAGGAGTCTATAGTTCAAAGCAGAGATATGTTGAGAAAATGGGCGGCAGTTTTTCGAGAGCTGCAAATCTACGGGCTGGATGTATTCCCTTCTATTTTAAAAAGAGAAAAAGTGCATGCTGATTTTATTTTTCTGATTTGTGATGAAATTGTAATTGCACTGGTATCGCGTTATCTTGGTCTGTACCTGCATCGAAACGGTAGACTTTATCGGCAGCAACCGGCTGTGATAGACTCAGCGGTTATCCCGGGCAGTTTTATGCCGGCGGCGGACTATTATGCTTTTGTTCCAGCCGAGGGGGATATTTTGTTGGCGCTGGATCCTCATTTTGTAGATCTGTTTGAACCACAGGGATTAGAAGAGATTTTGTCAGATCCGCGCCAAATAACTGTCCAAATGTCTGAGCTTAATAACCTAGCTTCTGCCTATGGTTATTCTTCAGATCATACTTGGGTAGGTTTCAAGGTGACCAGAATAGAGCGACCTTTACATGCTAATAAAACGAGACTGCAAAAAATTCCTACAAGCAAAGAATATCTGTCCCGTGTGATTCCTATTGCAGGCAGCAACCGCTTGGTGCTCGAAGGCCAACGCGATACTATGAGTAACAATGAAGATAAAAAGGTTTATGTGCCCGGCGATTCTCACTTCCCCCGTTTTTCCGGATCGCATCGCTTGGGGGGTAGCCGCAATGAGCATGAGGCATCCAAAATAAGAATACAGGAATCAGATCCAAACTATGAGCGGCGTCCATCGAGTTTGCATACACAAATTGAACATGAGGCAAATATAGGATTCCTTGATCGCCTGAAGATGTTAGAGTTTAAACGCTGCAAACAACTGTGGAACCGTTTTTTATATCGACTTACGCATTTGTTTCCATCTTCCAGGCCACTATCCTTGCTGGCTCTTATCTCAATAATACTGGTAGTTTTAGTATTTTCGATTTTGTTATTTACAAGCCTTAAAGGTGATAAGAAAACTCAACAAAACGAAGATGTGCCCAAAATATCGCAACCGCTTGCAAATGCAGAGAGCGGAGAAGCCGTTGCGACAGATTTCGAGATTAAATTAACGATCAAGGCCCAGAGTATGCAGATCATGTCAGCGCCCGGCTCAACCGAACTGGTCGCAACTGCAACCAGGGGAGATACAGTATGGCAGTTGACTAAAGAAGATAAGGACGGCTGGGTTATGGTACGGCTAACTGATGGCCGAACAGGCTATGTGCCTTTGACAGTATTGTTGCCGGGAGAGTAAATTTAATTGCTGGCTCTGTCGAAAAT
>JAAZGH010000251.1 GCA_012511325.1 Clostridiales bacterium
AGACCGCGCCGGATTTACTCCTGCCGGGCCAGATCGAGCAAATCAAGAGCTGTTTGTCTGGCGACATAGCTGAACAGGCCCAGACGCAAAATCTGCAACACCAGCTCTTCCTGATTGCCGGCCTCCTGCGGCAACAGATCCAAAATACCTTTTCTGCCCCTGCTCAAAGCCTCTGAGATATTCCGATAGCGCCAGGCAGGATCACCCGCCTCTGCCAATAATTGACGCAGTTCGCCGATATTGGCGATCGGCATAACTTCTTTGAGATAGATAAGAAGCGTCAGGTCAACCAGATGGTCCCTGGTATAGCGCTTACCCTGCGCCCGCTGCAATACTCCCGGCTTTGTATAATTATTGATCATCGAGGAGGTCAGAGGAACTCTGTGTCTTTCGTCTTTGTTCTGCTCCGACATCAATGTAATAATCTGATCCATATATAAATCAATATAGGGCAAAAGCTCGTAATCAATCAGCTCCCGCGCGGCTATATCGGCGCGCAGCTCCTCTAAAGAAAAGGGAGCGGCAGCCTTGATACCTTCAATTGTCGGCTCCTCCGCTTCTATCTCTTGATTTTTCTTTCTCTTAGTCATCGCTATTCCCTCACATCATAAAGCGCTTAGTCCCAATTATTACCGATGAGGCCTAAATTAACAAATGTACCTGCTCCAGATTATTTACAATCAAGCGCTTGACATTATAACAAACAGGTAATATGGTATTGATAACTATATCACCTGGTTTTACTGATATGGCACTATTATATGACAGCAAAGGGAGAAAAACCATGATATACGCACTTTCCATCAACAGATCGGCTCTCTGGCAGAAACCCTGGCTTGTGCTCGGCGACTCCATATCCAAAGGTATCGCTTTCGATCCGCTCAAAAAGCGCTATCAGCAATTGAAAAACAGCTTTGTGGAAAAAATTAAGTCAGATCTTAGACTGGATATTATGAATCTGTCTGTCTTCGGCGCCACTGTGGAAGAAGGTCTTAACCAGCTTGAACGCTACCGAGACCGTCTAACCCGGGGCGGAGTCGCCCTGCTCCAGTTCGGCGGCAATGACTGCAATTTCAACTGGGCTGATATCAGCTGCAATCCCACGGCCGAGCATTTGCCCCAGGTGCCCCTGAAAAATTTCATTCATCTATACGAACGGCTGATCGACACTCTGCGGCAGCAGAACTTTCAACCGCTTCTGCTCAATCTCCCTCCTCTGATTCAGGATCGTTTTTTCGCCACCATCTCCCGCGACCTTGATGCCAATGCAATTTTAAACTGGCTGGGCAACACCACCGACAGCATCTTCCAATGGCATAAAACCTATAGCAATGCCGTAGAACAGCTGGCCGGCAAGAAGAAAGTACCCTTAATCGACATCCGCGGCGCCTTCCTACAGCATCCGGACATGGAAAATCTCATCTGCGATGACGGCATGCACCCCAATGCCCAAGGCCATGCCCTGATCTCGCAGATTCTCGAAGCAAATTAATAAAATCCTGTATATAATAGTTACAAACAGCTGTTTCCAAGCAAGACCTGCATGGAGGGACGAACAGACATGCTGAACTTTCCAATATGCCTGATTACCGCTGCCATTGATCTGGAAAAGTCTATCGGCAAATTCTTTAAATATGGCCTGATTATACTCGCAGTAGCAACAGGACTTGGTATTGTTATCAGGATTGTTGGTTCCTATATCTATTTTCATACGGGTCAGAAAATTAAGAACCCCGGCACCCGGAAAGTGGAAATCCTGGAAATAAACAAAGAAATTGTGGATGACACCTTAGCGCGCGCCGTCCTCGGGTACATGATAGCCGGCGAACGCGGGGCGCTGTTCGGCGCGATAACCGGAGAGCAATACGAAGAAACAAAATCAATCACCTTTAGGATTTATTACAACAACGGCACCGAGCAAACTATAACATGTTCCCCCAAACACCCACTCTGTCAAGAACTTCTCAAAAAATGCGATCTCTGGTGAAACGAGAGCTCGCAAGACTTACTTATTGTTAATCACATCGGCAACCGCTCCCGGACCGGGAATCCAGGCAATCAAATTTAAAAACAAATATTGCAATTTTGGGGCTTGATTTAGTATTGCGTCGTATGCTAAATTACTGAGTGGTTGCTACTGCAACCGAATCATTAAAAGAAAGGGCGTGACTATTTTGGATTATCGACCACGATGTATCAGCATTAATAATCCGGTTTCCCGCGGGGAATTTTACCAGTCTGCGCTCTTTTTCAGAAAGAGCATTGTCGGACTTGCTCTTTGAGTGAAAATTGTTTTCTAAGATTCTCCTGCGGCTAACAAAGTGCAGAAAGGAGAATCTCATGAAATTCCTCAAAAGAAATCAGAATACCCAGACCTACACCTATACGCATGAACAGGATCTGCGCAGATTATCATCTGAGGCGATTGATGATGTTCTGCGCAAATACGGCTCTGCAGCTCAGGGTCTTAGCGCTGATGAAGCTGCAAAAAGGCTGGAAGAACATGGCTCTAATATTGTCAAAACAAAAAAGCAACATACGGTTGTTTCGAGAATTATCGAAGCTTTAGTAAATCCATTTAACATAATTCTTTTGATCATTGCCGTTGTAACTTACATAACTGATGTTGTGATATCGGATGTAGCCGACTATGCGACTACCATGATTATTCTCTTGATGGTATTTATGTCATCTTTGGTAGCTTTCATCCAGAGCCGCAATTCAGACAAGGCCGCCGAAAGCCTTAAACAAATGGTCGCCAACAAAACCGACGTGATCAGAGACGGAAAATTAGTCGAAATCAATATCGCTGATGTAGTTCCGGGCGATGTCATCAAATTTTCGGCGGGAGATATGATCCCGGCTGATGTCAGATTTATTTCGACAAAAGACACTTTCGTATCTCAAGCCGCTTTGACAGGAGAGTCTGCTCCTGTTGAAAAATTTGATACCGCAGACGATACGGATGTAGCTTTAACCGATCTGGCAAATATCGGTATGATGGGAACCGATTTGGTCAGCGGCACGGCAATCGCTGTGGTCTTATTTACTGCTGAAGATACGTTTTTCAGTTCAATAGCAGCTTCGCTAAGCGGCGAAAAAGCTCAGACCGGCTTTGAGCGCGGCGTTTCTTCGGTCAGTGCCATGCTGATTAAAATGATGTTAGTCATCATCCCAATCATATTTTTGATTAACGGAATCATCAAAGGTGATTGGTTCAGCGCCTTATTATTTGCCGTTAGCGTAGCAGTCGGCCTGACTCCGGAAATGCTGCCGGTAATCATGACTTCAACCCTGGCCAGGGG
>JAAZGH010000027.1 GCA_012511325.1 Clostridiales bacterium
ACAAACATCCTCTCCAGGGGTGATATTTCGACCAGACTTTTGTTTTGGCGAATCCCAACCGAAGCTTTGTTAACTATAGCCTCCAGCACAAACCAGTTGTCTTCAACCTCTGCGATAGCAGTGTCCGACACTCCGGCTTGCCGGGCCATATCGACCAGATAGGCATCATTCCTGTCTGCCAAAGGAGTATCATTGTCTTCGCGGTAGAGTAGCGTCATAAAGGGCAGGATCTGATCCGGTGCGTATTCGGCAACCCCCAGTGTCCAGACAGCCGTCCTGAGAGGATAGTCCTCGGGTGAGTATTGGGGCAAGAAGTTGAGAGGATGGTATTTGACTTCCATGCTGCCATTGTTGATCTTCTCATAAATATAATCTTCAACTCTGCTGTGAGCCCTGGTACAATCCGGGCATAAACCGTCTGTGTACCACTCCAGCTTGACATTCCTTTGGCCACTGAAATCCCGTGCAACACCGCCCTTATAGACCACAAAATATCCGTTCTCCGAGATATGCTTAAATTCCGGCAGACTTTCAGCATCAGCCACGGCTTCTTTCAGATTGTGATTTTGCAGGATCAGATAGCCAAGCGCAAAGATTTGTAAAGCAGCCACCACAGCCAGAACAATGACTGCTGTTTTGTATTTTGACATGACAGGCACTCCTTTTCGTTGCTAACTTACCAAAAGTATATAATACGGGCATTTTGACGTCAAAAATCTGAGCGTCTTAACAGGATATTTCCTGTCCCCCAGGTCTATTGTTTCATAGAGGACTTTCCGCGTTCGGCAAAGATCAAATTATTATCGGTAATACTTCAATACCGGTCAATAGCAGCGGGAAAACCTCTGGAATTTGATCAGGGTATTAATATGCCCTGCTTAGCCAAGATAAAAACAGGAAGAAATTCACCGATAATGCCGAGGATACTGAAAGCGGCGCCTACCAATAAATAGAGAGAATAAAAGAGACGCGAGCCCTTAGAAGTTGCGCCTCCGCGTTCCAATAAATCAAAGAAGAATTTGAAAACAGTCAGTATCAGCAGGACGGCAGCTGGCAGGAGAAAAATCTCAAAACGGCTGCCGTAGCGTGTTATCTGCCAAGAAGAATCCGCATGAACCGGGATAGTCTCCGGCAACAGCCAGACCAGAACCAGCGCCACAAGCAGCGGCATGAAAGCTAAAGTCCAGTAAATAGTTTTGACAATTTTTCTTGATGTCATTGCCTTGGCCTAATTACTGCAAATAGTCCGGAATGCCATCTCCGTCCAGGTCTGCTGTATAATCTATCTCCTCTCCAAGGCCGGAGGCAAACATCTCTCGAGCGGTAATACGTTTTCTCTCGCGCTCCGCTTCAACAATTTTGCCCAGAAGCTGCCTCACTTTCTCAGCCCCTTTGATATTCTTGAATTCCGCTACGCGCGAAGTCTGATCCATCGTGTAGATCTTAACAGTACCTACTCCGAACAGCTTCTGTCCTAAGGTACGACGAGTTTGCAAATCAAGGACTCTAAACAGCAAAATTTCTTCTGTATGAGTCGTAAATAAGCCGGTTCTGATTGTAATGCGGGTAGGCGTGACTTCATAACGTGTAAAAGACAGGGGCAATCCCAGATAGCGCTTCCTGTCTCTCCAGAGAACCGTCTCCTGCTCGATCTCAATCCGATATTTTCTGCGAGGCATATTATATTTAGGTCTGCCAGAACCATAACTGCATCAGATTGCAGGATCCGGTCGGCTTGGCAGCCTTCCCCCTTGTTTTTTCTCTATTTTACCTGATTTCGATGCCATTTGCAGCTTAAGATTGCTCAGTACTGCTTATGACCTTATCAGTAAGATCACAGTGTCTGATCGGATAGACAAAGCTGAGCTCGCTCTGATGCGACAAATGTTGACTTTGTAGATTCTGAGTGCTAGATTGTCAATGTAATCTGTCAAAAGTGTAAATACAAGACGCTTTTAAGTTGTGATTTATCAGCTTATTTGCGGCTTGAAAACCTTTGTACAGGTGCAAATTTTGGAGGAGGTACCACAGGTGAAAAACGGTACAGTCAAATGGTTCAACGCAGAAAAAGGTTATGGCTTCATCTCTGATGATGAGGGCGGCGAAGATGTATTTGTGCATTTTTCCGCTATCCAGACCGAGGGTTTTAAAACACTATCCGAAGGACAGCGTGTTACTTATGACACCGAGCCGGATCCCCGGAACAGTGCCAAAACGAGAGCTGTAAACGTAACTCCGCTGTAAATCCGGTACGGGCTTAAAACCCGTGTTTTACATACAGGAAGTTGTCGTCGGAACCGTCCCTCCGGGACGGTTCTTTAATTTCTATCTTAGAGAAAGGACTTAGATAACTGCATCAGGTTTCAACCTTGCCATTGACCCAGCAGTGAGCACATCCAGTCATTGACATCCATATCATAAACAGCGTGAAGATTTTCCCTGGTCAGAACTTCTTCTATCGCGCCGACTGTCACCAGTTTACCCTTGTTAATGAGCAGAGCATCCGTACCATATGCTTTGGCAAGAGAGAGATCGTGGACTACGGATACTACAGTTCGGCCTGTGGTGCGGATCCAGTCGCGAATTAAGCCGAGCACCTGTTTTTGATACAACAAATCCAAATGATTAGTAGGTTCATCCAGTAGCAACAGCAAAGGATCCTGAGCAAATATCTGGGCCAGAAAGGTTCGTTGCAGCTCACCGCCCGACAGAGTTAATATTGACTGGTTGCGCAGCTTTGCCAGACCTGTTTTTTCCAGGGCGGCCTCTACCTGCTCAATATCCTGGTCATCCCGCGGGGAGAAAATGCCGGGGGCATAAGAATAGCGGCCCAGACGCACTACTTCTTCTACCGTAAAAGAGTATCCCATCAGATGGCTCTGGGTCAGGACACCAATCCTTTTGGCGATCTCGGTTGGCTTCATTTGCTTAATATCCATACCCTCCCACAGCACTTGACCCGTATAATCCACCCCTTGGGTAATGGCTTTGGCAATGGTTGATTTGCCGGCTCCATTCGGCCCTATGATCATAAGCCAGCGCCCTTGCTCCAGCGAGAAACTGACATTGTCCACAATAGTCAGGTTGCCATAGCGCACAGTCAAATTTTTTACTTCCAGTATGGGCATAGCTAACTTACCTGTCGTGAGCGGTAAAAAATAATCACAAATACAAAAGAACCAATGAAAGAGGTAACAACTCCGATCGGCAGTTCCAGCGGATTAAACAGAATTCTTGCCAACAGATCGGCCAGCATCAGAAATATTGCGCCGGCAAATACAGAAGCGGGCAGTAGTCGCTTATGATTCGGCCCCACGATCATGCGCACCATATGCGGAGTAACTAAACCAACAAAGGCGATAACACCGCCAATGGAAACACAAACTCCGATCAAGGCAGAGACGGTAATGAGAATTGTTAGCTTGACACCCTTGACATTGACTCCGATATGTCGGGCATTATCCTCGCCGATAGCAAAGGCATTCAGTTCCCGCGCCCGACTCAAAATCACTCCGCCAAATATGATCAGCGCACCCAGCAAAACCAGGGCGTTTTGATAACTGGAGCCCTGAAGGCTGCCCATAGTCCAAAAAGTGATGTGCCTCAGTTTGTCATAGGCAAAGGTAATAACAAGACTCATGGTCGCTGATACAAACATAGAATAAATGACACCGATGAGAATGATTGTATTGGTAGAAAGCGAATAATCCAGTCTATAAGCCAGGCTGAGGATCAGAAGCAGCGAAATAAAAGCAAATATAATTGCCATCACCATCGTGCCGGCAAAAGGGAAGGAGGGGATAGTAATATTGAAGGCAATGGCGATTACCGCACCCAGAGAGGCGCCGGATGAAACACCCAGTGTCGAGCCGTCTGCCAGAGGATTCTTCAGCAGCCCTTGCATAGCGCCGCCGCATATTGACAGAGATGCTCCCACTAGGGCCACGCAAATCACTCTGGGCAGTCTGACTGACAGTATTATTGGATTCGATATTCCTTCCGGCACAGGCAAGCCCCAGATGCTGTTCCAGATTGCCCGCGCTGTATCTTTTAGTGGAATGCTGACACTGCCTACACAGACACACAACGCGAAAACAGCCACAGTAGCTATGCCAAAAAACAAAAAATCCCGAAGTCTAAAAGATTCCTGCGAACGAGCCAAATCTGCGGCCTCCAACAGATAATCCGGAGGAAGGAAGCAAAATGCTTCCTTCCTCTGTTATGCATTAGGCGGCTTATTTTCGCGCCATTGTCACATAGACAAATTCATACAGCAATTTCGCACCATCAGCCAGGCGGGGACCCGGACGAGAAAGCTCATTATTCTGCAAATTCAAAATAGCCTCGTTCTTGACCGCGGTCACATCTCCCCAGCCCTTGCGACTAAGAATTTCCTCTACAGGGGTAGGGCCCTCGCCGAAGTACATGCTGATCGTCACGATATAGTCAGGATTGCGCTCCAGAACTTGCTCTTCGGAAATTTCCCCCCAGCCTTCGACATCTTCAAAACAATTTTTCAGCCCTATCAGATTGGCAATCTCGTTCATAAAAGTACCATTGCCTGCAGTCCACAATCCATATTCCAAGGGAGATACTTCAAAGTACACAGTCTCAGTGCCATCGCCGGTGGCAAGTTCCGCCACTTCGGCAAAGTCAGCTTTCATTCCTTCAATAACGGCATTAGCTTCATCATTCTTGTCCATAACTGAGCCAATTAAAGCGATTGAAGTATAAACCTCTTCGATATTCGCCGCATCGCAGATAACAACTTTGACGCCTGCTTCCTCCAGTTGGGCAACTGTCTCCTCGGACTGAGCCATTTTATTCATGAATATAATCTGAGGCTCCAGAGCGATAATTTGTTCAATATTGGTCTCGGCTCCCGATTGAACACTGGGAATATCAAGGACCTCAGCCGGATAGTCGCAGTACTCGCCGCGTCCGACTAATAGATCTCCGGCTCCCAGAGCCCAGATAATTTCACAGTCGGAAGCAGTCAGCGCTACAACACGCGTAGCCGGTTCTGTCAGAGTGATCTCCCGGTCGAGCATGTCTGTCACGGTAATCGGACCCTCTGCAGAGTCAGTGGCATCTGCCTCGCCGGTCGCCTCAGTGGTAGCCTCCGCTGTCGTTTCGGGGATGTCTGCCGTAGTTTCCGCTGGTGCATCCTCGGTGCTTGGCGCAGCTGTTGTCGTTTCCGGTGCGGCCTTTTTATCACAAGCTGCTACGAAGGTCAGAAGTAAAGCCAGCACACATACTGTCGCCAAAAGTCTGATGAATTTCATTTTAAATCTCCCTTCTCTGATTTTTGAATAGAGAAAGAGCAAACAAAAAAGTTGCTCCTCCAGATTGAGAAGCAACTTAGACTTACACAATAAGACTGCACTGTTTCACTCAATCCCAGAAGCTGATGAGTAAACAGGTCTCCCGGCTTAGCTTCTACCTACCAGGACGCCTTCCCGCCTCATGCGGCAGTGACAAATGTCCTTTCGTCAGCTTCACGGTTACTGGGATAGCTCAGAACTCTCATCCGATTCCCTCGGCTTCGCGCCGTGATTTACTCATTAATCGCACTCTATTCAGTTAAGACAAATTATGTCACTGAGAATACACGCTGTCAAATCGGTAGATTATTGCTTCTGCGCCAATTTTGCGCAAAATTGGCGCTTTGGCTTGAGCTGTCAATTTCTCTGTGATATTCTTAGGGATGGCTAAAAATGTTTTAAGGGGGAGAGTTCGGATGGATGTTCACTTATGCAGCAAAGCTGAGTCAGACGAGTATCGACCGTGGCGCAATTGTCACATAGATGGACTCTTGCCCGGAGAAGTGTTTTAGAGTATAAGTGCTACTGCTTATGTAATTTGCCGTATTATACACTTCGCCAGATAGTCTCTCTGATGAATTAAGATTTCCGCATAACTGAATATTATCATCCTGCTTCTCTCTATTATTGGGGGTAGAGCATGATAGAAGAGGCGATATTTGAAGAATTGCTGGAATTACTTGATCGGCGTGATTTTCGCACGCTGAAGATAAAGCTGGCCGAACTGCACGAAGCCGATGTGGCTGAGTTTATCGAGGAACACAGCCCGGATAAAGCGGCTATTATCTTCCGTCTATTGCCTAAGCCGCAAGCCGCTGAGGTCTTCAGTTTGTTGGACAGCGATCAGCGCCGTATTTTGGTCACTGCTTTTACCGATCAGGAAGTCTCCGACATTATCGAGGAACTTTACACCGATGATGCCGTAGATTTTCTGGAAGAGCTGCCTGCTAACGCTGTCAACAGGGTTTTGAGTCTGGCCACGCCGGATACCAGAAAACTGCTCAATCATTATATGAAGTTCGAGGAAGACACTGCCGGCAGCATCATGACCTCGGAATATGTCATGCTCCATCCTTCTTATACGGTAGCTGAAGCAATACGATATATCCGGGCTCACGGCGCCGACCGGGAAACAATTTATACCTGCTATATTTCCGATCCGACCAGGCGCTTGATCGGCGTTGTTTCCGTGCGTCAGCTTCTATTGGCTAATGATGCTCAGATGATTAGTGAAGTGATGGAAGAGAATGTTATCTCCGTCGAAGTCGATACGGACCAGGAAGAGGTAACTAATATATTTACCGATTATGATCTGATCGCTCTGCCGGTGGTGGACAAAGAGAATCGTCTGGTAGGTATTGTAACTATCGACGACATTTTGGACGTTGTACGCCAAGAGGCCACCGAGGATATGGCAAAGATGGCCGGTTTGCGCCCATCGGAAAAACCTTATCTGAAGACCTCTGTTTGGTCACTGGCCAGCCATCGTATGGTCTGGCTGTTGGTACTGATGGTTTCAGGCATGATCAACGGTATGATTCTGGAGCATTATGAACACGCCTTTATCGCTCTGCCGATTCTGGTATCTTTCGTTCCCATGCTGACAGGCACCGGGGGCAATTCCGGAGCTCAGAGCAGCGTGATTGTGATCCGCAGCATGGTGCTGGGAGAGATACAGTTTTGCGATCTGGGCAAGGTAATCTGGAAAGAATTCAGAATCGGTCTTCTTGCAGGCTTGGCCTTATCCGCTGTGAATTTCCTGCGCATTTATCTGTCCTACGGGCATAGTTTTGCGCTGGCGCTGACGGTCTCCCTCGCCTTGGTCATGATTGTAATCTTCGCTAAGATCTGTGGTGCTATCATGCCGATACTGGCAAAAAAAGTAGGCCTTGACCCGGCGACCATGGCCTCGCCAATGATTACCACTATTGTCGATGTGCTGGGCTTGATTATCTACTTCAATATTGCCATGGCTATATTGAATATCTGAAAATCCATCGATCTTGATTGTTTTGATCGCTCTGTCTTGCCCGGCGACCCGACGGCTGCTGTTTTAATGCGGGGAAATGCTCAAATGCCGATTCTGAGAAAAACATGAAAAGCGCTGCCCTGGCCCAGGGTGCTTTCGACTGTGGCATAGCCGTGATAAAGACGGGCAATATGTTTAACAATCGAAAGGCCCAGCCCGGTACCGCCGAGTTCGCGCGAACGACTGCGCT
>JAAZGH010000028.1 GCA_012511325.1 Clostridiales bacterium
CTCGAGTAGACGATGAAGGAACGGTGAAGTGGACGCGACGACTCAATCACGGTTTTAGTGATGAATATATAGCAGCTGTATTAAGTAACGGTGACGGCACGTGGGCCGTCATCAGTCGAGGCGACTATAAATATCTTTGCCTCAGTTGCTATGACATGGACGGGAATGAATTGAGTTTCAAAAAGACCGAAGTGGGAAACCTAGGTATCTGGAACGCCGCCCGTCTAGGCGATGGTTACATCGTTCAGCTCGGAAACCAGCAATCTCGTGATACAGCACTGCTATTTAAGCTGGATCGTGAAGGCAACGTACTCGAAAGTTTTACGTATGAAGGTGATGATTGTGAATACTATCTTACCGATATGGTGGAGTTTGGCGGACAAGTATGCCTATCAGCATACGCTGTCCCTAAACAGAATGACGAGGGCGGACGACATGAAATTGCTGATGTCCTAGATTTTGTGGCTTCTAAGGAGAATGGCGGATGGGATATTACCAGCGAGGAACTTACGCCGGTCGTGCGAGAGAACTATACAGCGGTTTTGCTTCTATGCGACCCGTTAGATGGAACGACGAAGACATTCTATTCCGTGAAAGGCTCATTGGGCGGCAAGCTGTCCGTCAATGATGCGGGACAATTGGCATGGGATGTGGAGAGCATCACATCGACTTTCTTCTCTCCCGCCACCAGCTCATTTACAATTGGCGGAACCTGCAAAGTGTTCCGTTATAACTTCGATACAGCAGGCATTTTAACCCAGCAGGTTGACACAGGAGAAACAGTTGCGTATCGAAGATAATATGTGTTGAGTGCCCTTAAACTGTCTGAATCATCTGTGGGTCTAATACACGGATGTGACTTGATTGCATAGGGTACTCCTGTTTATCCAATGCAATCCGTGTTCAATTGAGTATGCACACGGTAACTACCGATTTTGCACACCCCTCGAGCTATCGTGTGATTGTATTGCAACAGCAGTCCAGTGGCAGAAAAGGACAGTGTTTTCAATACAATCACTGTCCTTTTTTATGTCTTGGTACGTCTGTTACTTTTAATCGCCAATATACAATTGCATTTTGTCATCGGTTCTTTATCCGGATTCACCATCGTACCTCCCCCAATAAAATAGGGGGAGGTACTGTAGGGTTGACATTAATTTCCTACTTTTTTTGTGGCTTCCAGGTAGTCCATCAGGTAGTTGAAGAACATGTTGGCGTTGATGCGATTTAAGCCGCCTCTGGCCGCTGCCATCTCATCATAAGTCGTAATGCCGTCCTTTCTGATGTTCTTGCCGCTGATGACAACGGGAACCGGATCTCCGCTATGCTCTCTTCGTTCGCAGGGCGTGCTGTGGTCGGCACCCAGAGCGACTATGACATTTTCCTCAATCGCGCTTAAGCCCTCCATTACAAAGCCTAGCATTTTATCAAAGGTTTCTACAGCATTTACCTTGCCTTGTGGGTCATTATCGTGACCCATGAGGTCGGTAGCCTTAAAATGCAAAACAACAAAATCATTTTCCTTTAAGGCATCTACTGCCGTTTTTGCCTTTAAGGCGATATCCGTGTCTATATTCCCCGTAAAGCGTGGGTCTGTTATGGGTGTAATGCCGGCTAATCTGGCAGCACCGAGAACCGTGCTCTCAGCCGCTACACAGGCAGCCCTGATCTTTAAATCATCGGCTGTCTTTCTTAAATTCGGCATAATGCCGGCTCCACGGGTCAGTATGAAGTTAGCGGGTTTTTCGCCTGCTGCTTCTCTCTCCTTATTTACCGGGTGCTGTAGCAGCATTTTATGCGCATTCAATAGAAATTGATTCAAGATACGGACAGTCTTCTCGGCTTCAGGTGTCGGGGTAGTGGCCTTTGCCTCCTTGTACTTGACAGCTTCTACCTTGGGGTCCGTATCGCTTATGTCTTGGCTCAGACCGGGTCCTCTCAGAATCAGGACAGCTCTGTGCTCTGTAGCTTCTTTAAAAATGACCTTTACATCTTCAATTTGCATACCGTTCAGGGATAAGGCAAGCTTATCGGTATCCTTTCTGATTCTGCCCGCTCTCCTGTCTACTACGACCAGCTCGCTGTCCACCGTGGCAAAGTTTACGCGGAAGGCTACATCGCCAGCTTCCAGCTCTAAACCCTCGCCGAAGGCCTCTATGGGGCCCCTGCCGGGGTATTCAGTATAGTCATAGCCGAAGAGGAGCATATGTCCGAGGTCAGTTCCGACAGGGGTACCCAGCTTGTAGAGATCCATGATACCGGATGAGCCGTTAGCGGCAAGATCGTCCAAAGTAGGTTTTTTAGCGTACTCCAGCGGGGTCTTGCCACCCAAGCATTCCACCGGCCTGTCGCCAAGTCCGTCAGCTATTGCGAGCAAAATTTTGTTTTTCATTAAAGTACTCCTATACAATCGCGCCTATCCAAGTGAAGTAACCCAAGCATATTGCAGCCGAGCCGACAAAGCAAGCAATCAGACCGAAGATGAGTTCGTCTTTGACGTCGAAGTAACCTGTACCAAAGTAAAGGGTATTAACCTTGGAATGCGGCGGGAGCGTGACTGTATATGCGATGCCTAAGGAGCAAGCCAGAGCTAGTTTTACCGGATCCATGCCAAGACCGGTGGCGATATTCAGGACGGCCGGTATCATAATAGTAGTTCTGACAGTCTTGGAGGTGAAGATCAGGTGGCTGAAGACGGAGATAAAAATCAGGACTACGGCTATAACTCCATGGCTCATGTTATTTAGGCCGATCGCGTCGATGAGCTTTTCAATAAGGAAGGTTGCTCCACCCGAGTCGTTCAGAGCGTTACCGGCTGCATAGGCACCCGCAGAAAAGAGCATGAGATCCCATTTGATATTGGCTTCTTTCCACGTGAGGACGACTATACCCGGCATGAAGCAGAGCAGCATGGCGATAACCGCTGTTTGCTCCGTAGAAATCTCAAAGCCGAACATTTGCTCGTGGTAATTGCCGGTTGCCCAGAGGAAGAGTGTCAAGAGGAAGATGAAGGTAGCGCGTTTTTCCTCGCCGGACATCTTGCCGAGCTTGTCGAGCTCAGCCTTTAGAATATCTCTGACTTGGCTTGAGCCATCGGTTGTAATCTCCTTATCGAACTTGTAAAGCTTAATACCGATCAAAAACGTCAAGATTATTGTGAGCAGGGCCTGAGGAACCGAGCTCAGAAGCCATTCCATATAGCCTATGTTACTGCCTGTGTGCTGATTGATAAATCCGACTGCCAGAACTTGAGCTGAAGTAGCGGTCATTATCATAGATGTTGCAAAAGCATTGTTTTGAACTCCCTGAAGCATCATCAGCTTACCAAAATTGCTTTTCCCGGGAACTGCTTTATAGACCTCCAGGAGAACCAGTGCTATAGGTACTATCAGCGAAGCTCTCGCCGTAGTCGAAGGGACGAAGAAGGCGAGGAAGATATTGACCAAAACCAGGACGGCCAGTGTCTGCTTTGGCGTCTTACCAAGTTTTGTAACCAGGGTGAGCGCTATGCGATTTCCAAGATTGGATTTCGACATAGCCGAGGTGAGGACGAAGGCCGAAACCATAAGCCAGATGATGTCATAGCCTAGGGTACCGAAGGCAACTTCCTGGTCTTCCACTATCCCTAATAAAGGAAGGAGCAAGACGACTATTATTGATGTGAGATAGATGGGGATCGGCCTCGAAACCCACAGGACTAGAGCGCCCATAAATACGGCGATGGCCTTTTGACCAATCGGATCAAGGCCGGGTACTTCGGGCATAAAAAATAAGATCAGGAATACCACTACCGACAGAGCGGCACCAATTTTCCCCCCTAAATTGACCGACGACTTTTCCTTTTCCATAAAAGCCTCCTCAAAAATATTAGTTGTATGGTTAACAACTTGTTGCACATAGAATATCCAGGAAAATCCTATGACACAATTCTATTGTTTTCTAATTACCATAACTTTGTGTTATAGTATGAGCACTTTAAGGAGATAATTATGGATATACAAAAGATCAATTCTTTTCTAACGCTGGCAAGGACGTCAAGCTTTTCAAAGGCCGCAGATGAGCTATATATGTCACAGCCGGCTCTGTCTAAGCAGATTAAATCCTTGGAAAATGAGTTGCAGGTACCGCTTTTTCACCGCGGGAAAAAATTGACCAGCTTGACCCTGCAGGGCGAATATTTCCTGCCCTATGCTGAGAACATCATGGCGAGCTACTATCAATCACGTGAACACATACTGCAAATAGAGAATTTAGAAATGGGAAAGCTGATTTTCGGGGCCACCAACTTCAACGGTATTTATCTGGTGCCGGAGACTCTGGCCGCATTTAAAAAAGTATATAAAAAAATAGGCATAGACCTAACTATAAACTCATCAAAGAATATACTTAATATGCTTGAGCGGCAACAACTCGAATTTATAATATTATCGGATTATATAGATATAGACCCCCAAAAATATGTGTCGGTAAAATGGCACGATGACGAGCTGCAGCTAGTAGTCGGGAAGGATTCGCCGCTTTTCGAGAAAGAAAGCGTGGGCCTCGAAGACCTCAAGGACAAGCTCTTCATAAGCAAGGACCAACACTCATCCATCTACAAATTTATAATGAGCGAACTCGAGTTTTCTTTTGACAATATGCTTTTTATTTCGTGCCAGGAAGCGATCAAATACGCTGTCATACACGGCTTAGGCTTCAGCATAATGTCGACACGGGCGACCTTTCTTGAAGAGAAGATGGGTCTCTTGAAATCCCTGCCTTTGGAAGGCCACTCTTTCCAAAGGGGCATAAATATAGTGTACGAGAAGAACAAGTATCTCACACCGGCGACGTTGGCGTACTTTAAGCTCCTGGGGCTCGACTCACAATGAAATTCAACAGAGGTTCGACGGTATTAAGAGGGTGCCTCAAAACACTTAGGTAAATGGAGGGGACGCCTTTTTCTATGAAGTTTATTCATTATGTAAGTTCTTGTAATAAAAAACCACAAGTTGAGAACGATCTCTAAGATCCAATTTATCAAGCAGATTTGAAATATAATTACGAACCGTACCCTCACTAAGATAGAGCGACTGAGAAATCTCCTTATTATTCATCCCCTCAGCAAGCAATTTGATAATTTCCAATTCGCGCTCAGTAATATCGAAATCCTCAATCGATTTATTTACTCGATTCGACAATTTAATATCCTGGATCACTTCAGAATCTAATACCATATTACCGGCCATCACTGTTTGAATCGATTGAAACAAAGAATCAATATTATCCTTTAAGATATAACCCTTGACACCGATTTTGATTGCTCTGTTGATATATTCTTCATCTTTAAAAGTTGTCAAAAGAATGATTTTAGCGTCGCTGTCATGCTCTAATAGTTTACTTGCGATATCGATTCCATTCTCATCTTTTAACCGAATATCCTGTAACACTAAATCAATCGTATGATCCTTGTAGATATCAAAAGCCTCTTTACCGTTTTTTGAAGTATAGACCTCATCGACCCCTTCGGTGTTTAAAATCATCTGTAATGATTTTAGAACCAGAGTATCGTCATCCACTACCAATATTCTCATTTGTCTTTCTCCATCAATACATGAATACCAAAACCTTGGTCTGTCTTAATATTAAGCTTCCAATCTCTTTCTTCGCATTTCTTCTTGATGGAATACAAACCAAGTCCCTCTCGAATTTCCATATTTCTTATTGAACCGTCATCTTCAATTTTTAAAACCAAAAACCGATCACTCTCAACCAAATAGACCTTGAAATGCTCGCCATCAGAATGTTTTATGTAATTAGTCAACGATTCTCTGACAATTGCAAAAATATCGTATTTGACACCATAACCTAAATTCGACTCAACAATATAAGTCAAATTCGAATTCTCAACAGACTCCAACAACTCCATAATCTTATTTTCTAAATCAAAAGAGCTCTCCCTTAAATCATACATAACCCTGCGGATATCCTGTAAGCCCTCCTCCAGTGTTTCTTTTAATACTAAGAGATTCTCCTTAGTTTCAGTTTCTTTGGCTGTCATTGATATAGCTTTTAAATTTAAAATAGCAGCCGACAAGGTGTGTCCCGCTGTATCATGAATCTCACGTGAAATGCGATTCCTTTCCTCCAGCAAAGCCAATGTTTCATCCCGCTCTTTTTCAACTCTCAAAACATCAATTGATTTAGACAAAAGATTCACATCATCAATAAGATTGTATTTTTCCTGCTTCAAGTTCACAATTTCAGCATCTTTGCGCGTCAAAAGAAAATCCCATAACAGCGCAGACCCAACCAAGGCTAAATAAAGAGCATGGAAGTTAGCGAATAAAGGAATAAAAATCAAAATAGAAAGTTTATTAAAATATGAATAGGCGCTCGGCGCCAACAATAGTGACAAAAAGATAAATTGTGGAAACATTAACAGGATAAGAATCCCAAAGC
>JAAZGH010000029.1 GCA_012511325.1 Clostridiales bacterium
CCAATAATGTTGTGCTCGAAGGAGACGGCAGCTTTTGCCGCGCTACTCCCGAGGGGAAAAATATCCACTTCGGAGTGCGGGAACATGCCATGGGAGTTATTGTCAACGGTCTGATCTTGCATGGCGGACTGCGTTATTATGCTGCTATTTTCCTTATCTTCTCAGACTATATGAAGCCATCCATTCGCCTATCAGCTCTAATGAATATTCCCTCCCTATACATTTTTACCCATGACACCATTGGCGATGGCGAAGATCGACCGACCCATCAGCCGATTGAGCAAGTAGCGGCTTTACGCGCCATGCCTAATCTCAATGTTTTCCGACCCGCGGATGGCTATGAAGTCGCTGCCGGATATCAGCTTTGCCTCACCTGCCAGAAACCGACTGCCCTGATTCTAAGCAGACAGAAACTGGCATATATCGAGGGCAACTTTCAAGGTGCCTTAAGGGGTGCCTATATCCTCAAAGACTCAGATGATTTCGGACTAATTATGATAGCAAGCGGATCTGAAGTGAGTCTGATCCTGGAAGCTGCGGAGATACTGGAAAAGGAAAACATTAAAGTCAGAGTTGTTTCCATGCCCTGTCAGAATCTTTTTGCGGAACAGGATCAGATCTATCAGGATCATGTGCTACCTCCCTCATGCACTAAGAGGCTGGCTGTAGAAGCCGCTACTACATCCTGCTGGCACAAATATATTGGCTTAAATGGTACTGTTATTGGGCTTGACAGCTTTGGTATCTCCGGCAAAGGCACTGAATTATTCAAATATTTCGGATTTACCGCTGAAGCAATCGCCTCAGAGGCCAAAAAACTGTTGAATATTTAATATTGACATCCGACCACCTGCAAAATCATCATCGCAACAATATTAAGCCAAAACCCCTGCAATTAATATATCACAGGGGTTTTAGCTTGGAGCCGAAGGTGAGGATTGAACTCACGACCTATTCATTACGAGTGAATTGCTCTACCACTGAGCCACTTCGGCACAAGTTAAAATAAGCTTTTCAATGATAGCAAGCAAGCATAATACTGTCAAACTGCGTTGCGCTGATTTCAGCCTTTCTGCATCATTTTCTCGTTATCGGAGTTCAAATGACAGTTTTTATATTTTTTGCCGCTACCGCACCAGCAAGGATCATTTCTGCCGGGGAGATGATCTTTTCTCACCGGCTGTTGCGCAGGCGGCGCTGCGGCAGCTGCCAGATCAGGTCTGGCTCGGCGGGCGCGGCGGCTCATTTTGTCCCCCTCATTGCTCGCAGACCCAGCCACTTCAGCCAGGGCTGAAAAGCCTGATGATCCTCTGCCCTCTGTCAATTCAGTATGTCTCGCCCCTTTTCTTCTGCTTGAATCATCTGTAGTCAGCCGGGCGCGCATAATCAGTCGGACA
Source organism: Clostridiales bacterium (assembly GCA_012511325.1). Classification (GTDB taxonomy): domain Bacteria; phylum Bacillota; class Clostridia; order Saccharofermentanales; family DTU023; genus UBA1046. The sequence continues at coordinate 1,398 of JAAZGH010000029.1, forward strand.
GCATCCTCTTTGATACCATTAGTCATAGCTTCAAACATATCGAAGCCTTCTCTTTTATATTCTACGACCGGATCATGCTGGGCATAACCTCTCATGCCAATACTGTCTCGCAGATCGTCCATAGCATCAATATGATCCATCCAGTGATTGTCTACGGTTTGAAGCAGAATCAATCGCTCCGCTTCACGTAAAAATTCAGGGGAACCCAATTCGACTGCCCTACTCTCCAAATGCGCCAAAGCCTCTTCTGTCAGCTGACGGTTAAGCTCCTCGCCATCAATTTGTCCTTTGGCTTTAAGCAGATAGGACAAAGACGGCAGTTCGCCAAACAGATCATGCAGGCGAGTGATCAAAGCTGCCTTGTCCCAATTAGCGACATCAGCTTCACCGGCAATGAAGTCAAGCAGAACGTCTCTCATCAGTTCCGTGATAATCCCGCGATAGTAATCATGAAGGTCCTTGCCCTCCAGTACTTCACGGCGTTGTTTATAAATGAGATTGCGCTGCTGGTTCATTACATCGTCATATTCAAGTACATTTTTTCTAATCGCGAAGTTTCTGCCCTCAACCCGCTTCTGCGCAGTCTCAATCACGCGGCTCAACATAGGATGGTCAATTTGCATATCCTCATCGACGCCGAGTGTTTCAAATATCCGCTCCAGACGCTCCCCTCCAAACAGCCTCATCAGATCATCTTCCAGGGACAAATAAAAGATGCTCTTGCCCGGATCACCTTGTCTGCCGGCCCGTCCCCTCAACTGATTATCAATTCGTCGCGATTCGTGTCTTTCAGTGCCAACAATATAAAGACCGCCCTTGGCTATGACCTGTTGTTTTTCTTCTTTGATTTCAGCGGCAAAACTCGCATTTAATTCAGAATACAGTGCCCTGGCCTCCAGAATTGCCTGATCATCTGTAATATTATGAGCGGTTGAAGCCTCAATTAATTCTTCATCAATACCTCTGCGGCGCATTTCCTGTTTGGCCAAAAATTCAGGATTGCCGCCCAAGAGAATGTCGGTACCTCTACCTGCCATATTAGTAGCTATGGTAACTGCACCCATGCGACCGGCCTGAGCGACAATCTCCGCTTCCCGTTCATGATTCTTGGCATTCAATACATTGTGCCGAACACCCGCTCTGGAGAACAGGCTTGATAAATATTCTGATTTTTCTACAGATACCGTTCCAACCAAAACCGGTTGACCTGTGGCATTAGCCGCTCGAACCTCTTCCAGCAGATTCCTGTATTTGCCCGCTTGGGTTTTGTATACCGCATCGGCCTGGTCCGTTCTGATCATCGGCATATTAGTAGGAATTGTTATGACATCCAGATTATAAATTTGCCGGAATTCATCTTCTTCAGTCAAAGCTGTACCTGTCATGCCCGAGAGCTTATTGTACATACGGAAATAATTTTGAAAGGTAATAGTAGCTAATGTCTTGTTTTCTTTTTTTATCTTGACATTCTCTTTCGCCTCGATCGCCTGATGCAAACCATTGCTATATCTGCGGCCGGGCATCAATCTTCCCGTAAAGTCGTCTACAATGACAACCTCGTCATCAGCCACCACATAGTCCTCATCAAGGCGCATTGTGCCATGCGCTTTCAAAGCATTATTGATATGATGGTTGATCTCATAATTCTCTTGATCCGACAGATTGCCGATTTGGAAAAAAGTTTCCGCTTTAGCAACGCCTTTTTGTGTTAAAACAGCTGTCTTGGCTTTTTCGTCAACGATATAATCAGCATCTCCTTCCAGATCAGCTATTTCTTCGGCGGAACGCATAGTGCCGGTTTCCTTGATCCTTTTCTCTTTCAATCTCCTGACAAAACTATCTGCGCTGCTATACAATTCTGAAGATTCG